>CAYTDH010000020.1:21233-22229 GCA_964436325.1 uncultured Tangfeifania sp. | reverse complement strand
AATATGTAACTAGAATTATTAAAAATGCAGCTTAAATGGAATTTGTCGTACACCCTTTAAGAGGAACATTTACAAAACGGAATCAGATTTTAATATTTTTGAGGTTTAAACAGAAACATCCGGTTTAAAATAAATGAAATTTTGACCATTTTTTTGACCGAAAATGAAAATCCATAGATACTGCTTTTATTTAATGATGGTTGTGGTGTGGCTTCCAAAGTCAGAACTTTTTGCCAATACTCCCGACAACCCCGTAAAGAGTTTCAGTAATAAGACCTACCGTGCCGCCAATCAAAACTGGTCGGTCGATGTTGCACCTAACGGAAACATCTATTTTGCCAACCATAAGGGATTGCTTGAATTTGACGGAACCAACTGGACCCTTCACAAACTACCTGGTGAAACCGTTTTACGATCCGTATTGGTTGTTTCCGATAGCCTAATCTTCACGGGCGGATACCGGGAACTGGGTTTTTGGAAACCCGGGGAATGGAACAGCCTGCACTACCATTCCCTGAATGACCTTGCCCGAAAACACTTTTATAAAAATGAAGAGTTTTGGAATATTGCCGTCAAGAACGACACGGTCTATTTTCACTCGTTTAATGCCATTTTTATGTATACAGGGAATAGCATAACCCCGGTGCCTTTGCCCGGTTTGGTTACCACCATGAACCAATGCAACAATAAGATTCTTGCGGCCATTAGAGGTCATGGTATTTTCAGCATCGAAAAAGGAAAGCTTATTCCTTATATTTCCGACCCGCGTTTGAATAACGCGAACATGCGTTTTTTAATCCCCTACAAAAAGGAAAGACTGCTGCTTGGAACTGCTTCAAAAGGAATCTTTGAATGGGATGAAGAAAAGATTCAGGAATGGAATCCGGAATGGACCGGATATTTTAAAGCGAATGATTTGAACCGGGCGCATGTCAATGGCCAAAACCACTTAATTTTAGGAACCATTGTAGATGGCATTGTTGTGTTCAATGAGGA
>CAYTDH010000020.1:0-21223 GCA_964436325.1 uncultured Tangfeifania sp. | reverse complement strand
AACAGCTGATTGCCTCCTATAATACATCTAACGGCTTGCAAAATAACACTGTTCTTGGAATACATACCGACAAGTTTAACAATACATGGCTGGCCCTCGACAGCGGAATTGATTTTATCTCAGATGAAATATCCCCGGGTGTAACCATTGAAAATATTCCCGGAATCGGAAGCATCTACGACGCCGCTATATTTGAAAACAACATCTATCTGGGAACCAACAGAGGTCTTTTTTTTAAACCCCTTAATAATCGTGAAGCCAGCTATTCCCTTGTTAAAGAAGCTCAGGGGCAGGTATGGCACTGCAGTATCGTGGATGAAACTTTAATCGTGGGTTACAATGAAGGAATCCTGGGCATAAAAAACGGGAAAACAACCCGAATTTCCGAACAGCCGGGAGGATTTTCCATACGCCGCGACCCGTTTCATCCCCGCGATTTTTTTATTGAGCCAAGTTATTCCAATCTGGTAACCATTGAAAAAACCAATGGCAATTTCCGCCAAAAAGGAACCCTCAAAGGATTCTCCGACCTCATACGCTTTATCGAATTCGATCACACCGGAAATCTATGGGCAAGCCATATGCGGCGTGGAATCTTTAAATTGCATTTGAACACAGCCCGCGACAGTGTGGTAGAAACAACTTATTATGGCAGTAATTCCGCTTTTGGTCAAAACCATTCCATAAACGTTTTCAAAATTGAAAACAGAGTGGTTTTCACCAACGGAAAACAGTTGTTTACCTACGATGATCTGAACGATTCGATAATTCCCTACACATTGTTAAATCAGCAGTTGAATGAATTTGCAACCGCTCACCGGATCATTGAGGGAAAGGAAAATCATTACTGGTTTATAACAAAAGAAAAAACAGGCCTGTTTTCAATAACCAACAATCAGGCTGAACTTCAAAAAATTATCCCCAAATCACTTTTTAGTTCAAATGAATTGATTGAGGGATATGAAAGTATTTTTCCCATTGGCCCTGAGCAGGGAATTATTTGCCTGGAAAACGGAATTGCCACCATCGATGCCGAAAAAGCCAATACCAACCCTGAAATTCAAAATTACATCCCCAGATTACGAAAAATAACCCTGACCAATAACCAGGGCACCCGGGGGAAAGGAGTTTTTAAAGAGGAGATTTTTCAGGTAAAATACCGGTTTAGTAATGTAGAGTTTAATTACACATTTCCACATTTCACGCACAAACTCATTTACTTCCAATCCAGGATGAAAGGGCTGAATCCAAACTGGTCAGAGAAATCCATAAAACCCATTTTCAATTTTGACCGGCTCCCTGAGGGTGAATACGAACTCCAGGTGAAAGCAACAGACCCCTGGGGAAATGAAAGTAAGATGCACCGCTTAAAAATTGAAGTCCTTCCTCCCTGGTATCTTTCACACTATGCCCAGGTAGTATATGGTTTGATGGTCTTTCTAATTTTGGTAGGCCTTCAATTATGGAGCGTAAGAAGAACACAAAAAAAAGAGCGCCGTAAACTGGAAAAGCGGGAGAAAGAATTAATCCAGCTGCGAAACGAAAAGTTACGTAATGAGCTTGAGCACAAAAGCAAAGAACTGGCCAATTCTACCATGGCCATCATTAAAAAGAATGAATTTTTGCAGCAGTTGAAACGAACCATTGGCCGGCAAAAAGAGCATCTTGGAGCACGATATCCCGACAAATATTACGACCATCTGCTAAAAAAAATCGACGCGAATATTTCAAGTCATGAAGACTGGCAACTTTTTGAGACCAATTTTGAACGCGCACACGAACAATTTTTACAAAAGATTAAGGAACAGTTCCCTGCATTAACCCCTAAAGACCTGAGGCTCTCCGCATTCTTGAGAATGAATTTATCTTCAAAGGAAATTGCCCAGCTCCTGGGCATTTCAGTTCGGGGCGTTGAAAATCATCGTTACCGGTTGCGCAAAAAAATGGGACTTGACCACAATGAGAAGTTAATCGATTTAATTTTAGAAATTTAAATGCGATACAAACCTAACCCGGAAAATTCATGAATTATTCCTGTCTCCAACATCCGGAAAATGGCATCCCCCGCCTTCAAAATTCCCCGGGCAAAAGCACCTAATCCCTGCTCTCCATCTGCCGGACCATCTCATCGAATTTTTCAGTCAACCCCGGATCGATGGCGGCTTTATTCACCCATGCTTCCGAACCATACACCCCTGCGCGGGTATAATCGAAGGGGGAAAAACCGGTTTCCTCAATTACGGAAGCATTATTTATCGTGAAATCCCCATTATCCGGATCAGTAAACTGGGGATCAGCCACAATGGAATGGGTATCCTTCCCGGCAGCCTGCCACTCTTCAAAGGTCTGCTCCCCAAACCGGATATCGCGGGTCCGGGTATCCCAATAACAGTTGTTATCGGAAAAAAGATTAACCTTGCTCCAGTTGCTGCGCAGCAGGCTTCCCGAATCGAACCACACAATATTGTTGACAAAACGGAACGACAGATGGTCCTCAATCCGGGTAGCCATAAGCTGCGCCCGGATGTTCCCTGCAAAAATATTGTTCCGGATGGTATTCTCTTTTCCGTAATGTTGGTGAAAACCCGCATTCTTACAGGCATAAACAAGGTTATTTTCCATCACGATTCCGGTCGATCCCTCATCGGTGTATAAGCCCCAGCCACCGTAATCATAGGAATAAACATGATGGATCACATTGTTGCTCACGGAAGTGCCTTCCGATTCCCCGAGGCAGTAAACCCCACCCATATCCGATAATTCACCCCATCCGATGTGGTGGATGTGATTGTATTCCACGGTATTCCTTTTAGCAGGACTGTGGGAATAACCCCAAACCCAACCCACCGACACCCCTGAATAGCGAAAATCGGCGATGTCGTTTTGAGTAATGGCGTTATCACTCGCCTGAAAGATGATCACCCCCACGGCACAGGCAAAAACATGGCCCCCTGAGCGGATAATGTTGTTATCCACAATAATTCTTTTGGTCAGGTCACTCTCATTTTCAGGGATTTGCCTCTCCCCGATTTTTATTCCTCCCGCTCCGAGGTCATGCAGGTAGCAGTGGGTTACGGAACAATCGGCACACGCTTTTTGAAACCAAAAGGCATTGGTGCCGGTGTGGGCAATTTCGCAGTTTCTGAAGTGAATTTCCCGGGCATAATCGGCCATGACCACTGCCTCCACGGGTGAGGCGGCCTGGGCAGGTTCATTTCCGGAAGGAGGAGTACGATACCCGGCCACTTGAAAACGCAGGTTTTCAAAACCGATGTGCTCCACCTTCTCCCCCGTTTCGGGGTTGCCCTTCAACTCGATAAATCGCTGCACAACCGGAGCAAATATGGCGGATTGGTTGGGATTCTGTCCTTCCGCGGGATAATAAAATAAATCGCCGTTTTTTTCCAGGAACCATTCGCCCGGAGAATCGAGGGCTGCCCGGTAGTTTTCGATGGTGAACCGGGTTTTTGGGTCAAGCCGGTTCCAGGGTTTCATGCCTTTGCCCGTTGTGAAAATGGCTGGCCGGGAGGCATCAAAACCCGAAACCCGTTTCCGGGTATTGTCCCATTTATGATACAGTGTAACAATAGCATCGTTGAAATCGGCCGGTGTAAAGGTGCTGAAATCAGCGGCAGCTTCGGGAAAAAGTTCCAGCGTCTGAACAGCCATTTCCGGAACACGGCCTTCGCCCTCCGAAACGACGGTTTCTTCCACCCCCTTCAGATAGTAAAATCCTTCATTGGGCGATTTGGCCCGTTGCGCCCGCTGCCCGTCAACAAACAGCTGTTCAAAATAAAAACCATATTGCCGGACTTCCGGAATATTCGCCTTCCACAGGTTACCCTCTGCCTTTTCCCAGCCACCGATGCGCATTCCACCCAGGAAAACAGGCTCTGCTCCCTCTTCAGCCATGAATACGACCGGAGCATCCCCGGTCCCCGAGTCAGCTTCTGTCAAGACAAGTGGAGCATTCATGGGGTATGTTCCGTTGGTAACAATAATCCGGACTTCCTCCATCGGGGCACCAGACCGTCTGATCTGACGAATGTGTTCAACGGCTCCCTGCAAGGTTAATAGCGGATTCTCCCGGGTACCGGTGTTTTCGTCGTTCCCGCCGGGAGCGATAAAAATATCAAGGGCCTGCAGGTTCAAACTGCCTGCCATCATCGAAAAAAGGAATAAATACCTGAAGAATTTCATAGATTTATGTTTTAAATACCCTGTAAAAATAATCACTTTTTTCTCAGGGGCTATACACAGGTAATGACAGATGTTGCTCGTTGCTCGTTGCTCGTTGCTGGTCCGAAGGTCGTTTGATTCGCTTCGCTCGGGGGGAGTTGTCCTCGGGAACCTACTCAAAATTTTTGGGCATAATGAGTAAATGACAAATGTTGAAGGGACCTGTCATTTCGAGATTGCACCCAATTTTTTTAGGCATGATGAGGAGATGACAGATTAGTTATTCCTGTCACCGTCCAAAGAACTGTCATTTCGATCCGCCGCCTGGCGGAAGGAGAAATCTCTCGATATTTCAACAGATTTCTCCTCCTGCGTCGTCGAAATGACACTAGAGTGCGATTTCCTAAATTCCTTCATTATTAGTCATTTGTGAAAATCTGTCATTGGCAGTGGTTACCCAAAATTTTTGGGCATGATGAGTAAATGACAACGGCAGTAACTGTCATTTCGATCCGCCGACTGGCGGAAGGAGAAATCTGTTGTTTAAAGTGAGAATTAATGGTTGTTATCATTATGAGCAAAATTGAAAAAATGTAATGGCAGGGAAGCGTATTGACGAGAAATCTTTCCATAATATTCCAACAGATTTCTCCTCGTTCCTCGTGCCAATGACAAAAAATGCGATTTTAGTGTTTTATACTTACTGCGTTCGCGATAATTGGGCCTTCGGACGGGTGAATCCCTTAGGGTGCAGAGCTCCCTGAGGGTTTGTTCAGATTTATTCTTTTTAGTTCAATCGGGTAGAGCCCTCCTATAGTAAACCTTCGGAGGGTAAAACCACCAGGTAAAGACCCCCCTGATTCTCTCCGAAATGGGGGATTTTCTCTCCTCCGGAGAGATTGGGGAAAGGGGTATTTGTTGTCCCGATTCCTTTATTTTAACCACAAAGCGATGGAAGGAAGATGGTGAGAAAGTGAGATTGTGAGATCATGAGTATTGAGATTTTGAGACAGATAACATGAAATGAAAAAGGAATTAAATGAACAACATCACATCAAATAAACTGCCTCCGCAAATCGGAACAACAAACAACTACACCCAAGCGAAGCGAATCAAATTGCCTCGGCAAACTGAACGAGCAACAAGTAACCAGGAACAAGTAACCAGCAAGCAGCAACGAGCAACTATTGTCAGCGAAGTGAATCAAACTGCCTCCGCAAACAAGCAACCAGCAACAAGCAACAAGCAACCAGAAACCAGCAACAAGCAACAACCTTCACCACCCCTTTCAGCCTATTCCAGGGTATAATTGTATAACCGTCCCCCCCGGCTTCCTACCAGAAGGTGCAGGGCGGGAGCATCAGCCGTGAGTTTCCCAATGGTAAATTCCGTATTGCCGTGTAGCGGAAATCCCTCATGCTGGCTGCCATCCGGGTTAAAAAGGTAAATCCGGTTTGCTGTGGCATCGGTAACCCCCACCTTCTTCAAATCCGGACCAAAGGTGTAAATGTTGGGAGGGAAGGATAATTCATTTTCTGTCTTTTCCCTGAAAAGCCTTTTGCCTTCTTCGTTTATTACGGTGACTTCCTTGCCGTCCACAAAAATAAAATCCGGAACTTCGTCTCCATTCAGATCGGCCACCGTAAAATAGTGTTCTGAACTGAATCCTCCCGTTTCCTTTTGAACATGCTCCCCGTTAAAATAGATATAATGTACATTCCCTTCGGTATCGGTCACCACAATTTTAGGTCTTCCATTGAGGTCAATGGCGAGAGGGTTCTGCGAATTTTCAAACCAGGAAGCTGTTTCCACGCGGGTCTGTCCGCGGCGGTTCTGAATGTAAACCTTTGATTTATCCTGAAAAACGATATAATCTTTCCGCCCGATGCGGTAATGTTCCACCGGGGTGGTCACCGGATGGGCCGTTTTTTCAAATTCCCACCCCTGCACTATCTTCCCGGTGGCATCGTAGGCATATACCCTTTGGTCCTCACCTGCGACAAAGTAGCGGTAATTCCGGTTGTTGTCATAGTCAAACACATTGACTCCGTTGGTAGCGGGAGAACGGAGCTGCACCGGAAAATGGGCCACCTCTTTCCCATTGCGGTCCACCAGCCAGAGTTTCTCCCGTGTATTAAAGAGATATTGAAGGTTTCCGTTTTTATAGTAATCCACCTGGTGAATTTCCCCCATGATGGGTCCGGGCAGCGACAGACTCCAGAGAACCCTTCCCTGCCCATTAAGCAGGTGCAGGAGATGGTTTTCATCCTGAACAATGATTTCACGGTTCGATGGATCATGATGGTTGTCGACCAACCGGGGCTTAAGAATAACGTTACTGCCCAGGGTACTTTGCCAGGTGGTTTGCGCATGATCGCGGGCCTCAGGATTGAAAGCGGCAACCATTGAGTTGAAATAGAACTCATCCTCCTGTCTGACCTGCCAGCCGAGGACTGAAAACTTACGGAGCGTCTCTCCGTTTTCTTCCATTTTCTCTGCCATCTCCTGCGAAAAAAGCTCTTTCACCAGTGCAAACGACCGGTTTATATCGGCATACACATGAATGTTGGCCCGGGAAGAGGTATTCCGGGAAAAACGGCGGTAGCCGATATCTTCACCCAAAGGTTGTCCAAGGGTCATACTGCGCAAATACTCATGGATACCCCGCTCAGAATTGGCAAACACCATATAACGGTCGAAAAAAGTAACAAACCGGGCCTCAGCCATTCCAAAAGGACTTCCCAGCCAGACGCCCGGAAGCGAATGAAGAGGAAACCGATAGACCGTATAATCCACCTCTTCGCCAACAGAATAAGTCATTGTCAGAGAGTCGTAAGGCATCTCCTGTCTTTTGGCGTAATTTTGAAGCAAGGTGTTCAACTGCTCTTCAGCCTTATCCCGGTCGTTGGTATGAAGCAGGAAGAAGACCGTTTTATTGGCCGGATCAACGGGAATGGTGGTCGCGGCAACCAGGATTTCGTCTTTGACCAGACCGGAAAAAACTTCCCTGATTTTGGAACGGGTACTTCTCCCAAAATGCGTCATCTGCTCTTCCCGCTTGTAGTAAAAATCCGAATGGGCAAAATAGGCATCGAGCCGTTTAAAAAAAGATTCCTTATCGGAAAAAGTATAACTGCAAAAAAAAGAAGTTCCTGCAGGCAGTATCTTTCCGGCTCCTGATCGCAAAGGAGACTGACCGGCAAAAACCGGAAGAAAATGATGCAACGAATCATCGGCAGCCGAGATGCCACTGAGCAAAAAATGATCGTCGCTCACGTTTAAATCCATCTCACTCCAGGCGGCAAACTGATCCAGAGCTTTCACTTGTTGACGGGGGGAGCCCAAAAGCGAACTTCCGGCAGGATGAAGCAAGCGGCCGGCAAAATCGCTGAAATAGGTATGATTTAAAAAGAAAGAGACTTCTGCCTGGCCGCTCACTGTTTTACTAACAGCTTTAAACCAGGGATTTTGATTGATGCCTTTGGCAGACAACTGCCTGATGCATTGCTCTAAAAGAATCGATTTGGGGCTGACCAGCATCAACTCACCGGAAAAAGACCAATACAACGGCTGGCCATTCTCTGCATTTGCAATTTCATTGATGGAATGTTTCCCGTATTTACTGGTTTTCCAGGTATGCTTATCAGGAGGAAAGTAAATTTGAAGAAGCCTTTCCAATGATTGCTGCTGCCGCTTTTCCTCCGCCCGGGTAATAATGAGCGGGACCAGTTCATTTTTGCCGGCAAAGCCGTAAGAGACAATAAAAGGGTTGCTGCGAAGACTTCCGGGAATATCAGGGTGCTGGGCAATCAGCGTATCGAGCTGCCGCGCAGAACGGAAAAAAGGTTCCCAAATACCGCCACTGATGAGTTCCTTTATGCCGGCTTTGTCAAAAGGCATGTTCTTCAGTGAATGAAACTCCAGAAAGAAAGGGGAGGAAACCGGAACGGCTTTATACAGTGTGGTATCTTTGGAAAAAGGACTCTCCTCTCGTGAGAAATATAAAAAACCGGCCACTGCGACAAGGAACAGAAGGATGATAATGATCACGTATCGCTTCATTCTTTCGAGTTTTTATATTCAGCATGGGTTACTGCCAATAACAATTTTTTTTAAGATACTCATAATGAATGTGTTTTAAAAACCGCACTTTGTTGTCATTTCGAATCCCGGTATTCCGGGTGAGAAATCTTTGAGTTTTGTAAATCACTTAAAATCAAATCAATTATAAAACCGCATTCGTTGTCATTTCGACGACGAAGGAGGAGAAATCTGTTGAAAAATGGAGAGATTTCTCCTTGCAAGCTCGTCGAAATGACAGTTCCCATCAGCGTTTATCATTTTCTCAATATGCCCCAAAAAATGGGGTAAAAAATCAAAATGCCATTCCAAAGCTGACATGACATTAAAGTTGTTTGGCCACTTCCACTTCGCGGAATGACTCAACGTGGTCACCCACTTTTATATCGTTAAAGTTTTCAATATTAAGTCCGCACTCGTATCCGTTTTTCACCTCTTTCACATCTTCTTTAAAACGCTTGAGTGAGCCGAGGTTTCCGGTATAAATCACAATCCCGTCGCGGATAATCCTGACCTTGGAGTTCCGCATTATTTTGCCGTCGCGCACCAGGCAACCGGCCACAGTACCTACTTTCGTAATTTTAAAGGTTTCGAGGACCTCTGCGGTACCCGTTATTTCCTCTTTGATATCGGGAGATAACATCCCTTCCATTGCCGCCTTAATTTCATTGATGGCATCATAGATAATGGAATAGAGACGAATATCGATTTGTTCCCTTTCGGCCAGTTTCCGGGCACTCAGTGAAGGCCTCACCTGGAAACCGATAACAATGGCTTCGGAAGCAGCGGCGAGCAGGATATCCGATTCGGAGATTTGTCCCACAGCCTTATGCTTAACATTGACCTGAATTTCTTCGGTAGAGAGTTTAATCAGCGAATCGGAGAGCGCTTCCACCGAGCCATCCACATCTCCTTTGATGATAAGGTTGAGTTCCTGGAAATTGCCGATGGCAATTCTGCGGCCGATTTCATCGAGGGTAATGTGTTTTTGCGAGCGCAATCCCTGTTCGCGGGCCAATTGTTCGCGTTTATTCGCGATGTTACGGGCTTCGCGTTCATTTTCCATCACATGGAAATGATCCCCAGCCTGGGGCGCTCCATCGAGTCCCAGGATAATGGCAGGCTGGGCAGGACCTGCGGTTTCGATTTTCTGGTTTCGTTCGTTGAACATGGCCTTCACATGACCGAAATACTGTCCGGCGAGGACAATATCCCCCATGGAAAGGGTTCCGCTTTGAACCAGCACCGTTGCAACATATCCACGGCCCCTGTCCAGTGACGATTCAATAATGGTACCGGTAGCCCGTTTTTCAGGGTTGGCTTTCAACTCGAGCATTTCAGCTTCAAGCAACACTTTCTCCAGCAGTTCATCGATGTTATCGCCGTTCTTGGCGGAGATATCCTGCGACTGGAATTTTCCACCCCACTCTTCAACGAGGTAGTTCATGTTGGCCAGTTCTTCTTTAATACGTTCGGGATTGGCACCCGGCTTATCCACTTTGTTAATGGCAAAAACGATGGGAACACCTGCTGCAGAGGCGTGGTTGATGGCCTCCACGGTTTGAGGCATCACATTATCATCGGCAGCCACAATAATGATGGCGATATCGGTAACTTGAGCACCACGGGCGCGCATGGCGGTAAAGGCCTCGTGTCCCGGTGTGTCGAGGAAAGTAATATCGCGGCCGTCTTTCAGGCTTACGTGGTAAGCCCCAATGTGCTGGGTAATGCCCCCCGCTTCACCGGCAATCACGTTGGTGCTCCGGATATGGTCGAGCAACGAAGTTTTCCCGTGGTCTACGTGTCCCATAACCGTTACAATGGGCGGCCTTGGAATAGTGCCTTCCTGCGAATCCTCTTCCTGCGATTCGATGGATTCCTGAATGTCGACACTCACAAATTCAACCTCATAACCAAATTCTTCAGCCACAATAGAGAGTGTTTCCGCATCGAGACGCTGGTTGATCGAAACAAAAAGTCCCAGGCTCATGCAGGAAGAGATGACCTCATTGACATTTACATCCATCATATTCGCGAGTTCGCTTACCGACACAAACTCGGTAACCTTAAGCACCTTCTTCTCCTGTTGGGTTTTTTCAAAGTCGGCCTGTTTCTTTTCACTTATGGCCGCCCGTTTATCGCGGCGGTGTTTCGAACCTTTCGATTTCCCCTTGGAGGTTAACCGGGCCAGGGTGTTCTTGATTTGCTTCTGTACTTCCTCCTCATCCACCTCCTTCTTAAGGTGTACTTTTTTCTTTTTACTGCCTTGTTTGGTCAGTTTCTGCTCCGTACGCGGCTTTTTACCCTGCTGCTTATCTTCAAACTTGATCTTCCCGGGTTCTTTAATTCTCCTGCGCCGTTTTTTTCGCGAAGCACTTTCCGATGACTCTTTATCTTTCTGCTTCTTTACTTTCTTCTCAGGAAGATCGATTTTCCCTATCACCGTAGGACCATTGAGTTTATCACGCTTTATTTTCATGACCTCATCCTGATCCTCTTTCTCTTCGCGGGGAGACTCCTGCCTGGCCGGTTCTTTCTCTTTTGCCCTGAGGGCTTCCTGCTGCCTGCGCCGCTCCTTACGCTCTTTTTCGCGTTCCTTCTTCGATTTTTTTGCAGGACGGGTTTTCTGGTTGAGCGAATCCAGGTTGATCTTCCCCACCACCTTTATTTCATCCCGCTGGGGAACTTCGGGTTCGATATCTTTCTCTTCGTCCTCAGCTTCAGTAACGGCCTCTTCAGGTTCCTTTTCCTCCACCTCTTCTTCAGCTTTCTCTTCAACTTTCTCTTCAGCAGGAACAGGTTCTTCTTTTTCTTTCTCCTCTTCCGGAGCTTCCATGGGCTGTACTTCTGCTTCTTTTTCGATTTCTTCTTCTTTGGGAGAAGCCTTTTCCGCTTTCGTTTCTTCTTTCTCCTTTTCTTTCGGTTTTTCTTTCTCTTCTTTTTCCTTTTTGACAGCTTTTCCGGTGGAATCCAGATCGACCTTACCGACGACTTTCAGCTTATTTTCACGGGTTCGTTTTTCCAGCGGTGATTCTTCTTCTTCTTTCGCTTTTTCTTCTTTCGCTCCCGTACCTTCCGTTTTTTCCGTGCCGGCCGGGAGAGTCTTTTCTTTCTCCTTGATTGCTTCCGTCAACTCCTCTTCTTCTTCCACCGGCTCTTCTTCTGGTTCCTCTTCCTCAGCTTCCTCCTCTTTATCAATAGAAATCACTTCTTGTTTGGGGCGGTGGCTTTTCAGAATGATTCTTTCTGATTCTTTTTTCAGGTTAAGATCAATTTTATATTCTTTTTCAAGAAGCTCCACTGCCTCCACGGAAATTTTGGTATTCGGATTTGAATCGTAATCAAAGCCCTTTTTATGCAGGAATTCCACAATCGTATGAATCCCCACATTAAATTCTCTTGCAAGTTTACTAAGCCTAATTGTCTTGCCTGCTGTCATATATTCTTTTTTTCTTTTCGTATCCCATTGCTAAAGTACTTTGCAAGTTTAAACAAAAGCTTTAACAGTAGTCTAAAATTTTGTTTATTTTTTTACTCAAACTCAGCCTTCAGGATTTTCAGCAGTTCATCAATGGTTTCTTCCTCCAGGTCAGTCCGCTTTATTAAATCGTTACGCTGAATATTGAGTACATTTTTGGCTGTATCACACCCTATCGCTTTCAGGGCATCAATGACCCAGCTTTCTATTTCATCCGAGAACTCATCGAGGTTCACATCCTCATCATCCTCTTCCATTTCACGGTACACATCGATCTCATAGCCGGTAAGCTGGCTGGCCAGCCGGATATTGAGCCCACCTTTTCCAATGGCCAGCGAAACCTCTTCGGGTTTCAGGTAAACCTCAGCCCTTTTTTCCGCCTCTTTCATTTTAATGTTAAGGATTTTGGCCGGATTCAATGCCCGTTTAATATAGAGCTGAATGTTGGTGGAATAATTTATGACATCGATGTTCTCATTCCGCAGCTCCCGGACGATACCATGTATACGCGATCCTTTCATCCCCACACAGGCACCCACAGGGTCCACACGTTCATCGTACGACTCCACCGCTACTTTGGCCCGTTCTCCCGGCACCCTGACAATGTTCTTAATGGTAATTAAGCCATCAAAGATTTCGGGAATTTCCAGCTCAAACAGACGTTCCAGAAACACTGGAGCGGTACGGGACAAGATAATGAGCGGATTGTTGTTCCGCAGTTCCACTTTATAAACAATAGCCCTTACCGTGTCTCCCTTTCTGAAAAAATCAGAGGGGATTTGCTCAGACTTGGGCAGGATTAGTTCGTTGCCTTCATCATCGAGAATCAGTATTTCCTTTTTCCACACCTGGTAAACCTCGCCGGTGATGATATCGCCAATTTTATCTTTGTATTTTCCGTAAATATGGTCTTTCTCCAGTTCCAGAATTTTACTGGCCAGGTTTTGGCGCAAATTCAAAATAGCCCGCCGCCCGAAATCGATCAACTTTACTTCGTCGGTAACCTCTTCCCCCACTTCGTAATCACTGTCAATTTTCCGGGCATCGGATAAGGTAATCTGCAAATTAGGATCTTCCAGGTCGCTGTCTTCAACCACTTCGCGGTTTCTCCAAATTTCAAAGTCACCTTTGTCAATATTGATAATCACATCAAAATTTTCGTCGGTACCATACTGCTTAATCAGCACACTGCGAAAAACATCCTCCAAAACACTCATCATGGTCACCCGGTCGATGTTTTTCAATTCTTTGAATTCGGCAAAAGTATCAATTAGATTAATATTTTCCATCTTCTCCTTTATTTAAATGAAACAACCACTTTTGCGCTTTTTATGTCGCCATATTTTAACAAATACTCTTTTTCTATCAATTGCTTTTTTTTATGTCCTTCCACCTTTTGGCGGGAGGCTGTCTTCAATGTAATTCCTTCAGGGCCGGCCTCTTCCATAACACCTTCGAGATGAACATCATCAGCGGTGAGGATTTCCACCCTGCGCCCCTTGTTTTTCAGGAATTGCTCTTTCACTTTAAAGTCCTCGCTAAGCCCCGGTGAAGAGACCTGCAATTCAAAATCTTCAGCATCGCGGTCGAGCTGCCCTTCCAGGTACCGGCTGATATCAACACACTGGTCGATGGTCAGCCCGTTGAAGCTATCCACATAAACCCGGATGACATTGGAGGCATTCACTGTGACATCCACAAGGAACATCCCCTCATCCAGTTTTTCTCCTACAAGTGCTTTTATTCTTGCTTTATCCACCATTTTTTCTGCTAACAAAATAGGGAACCCACGGTCCCCTATTTCAGGCTTTTACAAAATCTCCGCAAAAATAGTAAATTCTTCATTAAAAACAAAAATTGAAGAACATGATAATTGCCTTAGAGCGAATTAATTAAAGTTTTGTATTTTTGTCCATCGATAAAAAAAATGAATTTGTGTCGCAACCCGGTATCAATAAGAAAAAGATCATCAACGACCCGGTTTTCGGGTTCATCAACCTTCAGTCTGAGCTGATATTCGATCTTCTGGAGCACCCTTTTTTACAAAGACTGCGCCGGATAAAGCAACTGGGATTCTCTTACCTCGTTTTTCCCGGTGCGAATCATTCCCGCTTTGAACATGTACTCGGGGCCAGTCATCTCATGCGGCAGGCCATCGCGGTTTTGCAGCTAAAAGGACATGAAATTACCGACGAAGAAGCAGATGCCGCCACCGTTGCCATTCTGCTTCACGACATCGGCCATGCACCTTTTTCGCACGTACTGGAAAATACCCTCGTGGACATTCCACACGAAGAGCTGTCATTGTTGCTGATGCATCACCTGAACCGCGATTTCGGCGGGAAACTCAACATGGCCATCGATATTTTCACCAACCGCTACAAAAAACATTTTTTGCACCAGTTGGTTGCTGGTCATCTCGACATGGACCGCCTCGATTACCTGAGCCGCGACAGCTTTTTTACAGGCGTGGCTGAGGGGGTTGTTGGCATCGACCGAATCATAAAAATGCTCAATGTCTGGAACGACCAGCTTGCCGTTGATTTGAAAGGGATTTATTCCATTGAGAAATTTCTGATTGCCCGGCGGTTGATGTACTGGCAGGTTTACCTGCACAAAACCGTAGTGGCAGCCGAATTTCTGCTCATCAACATCCTGCAGCGGGCCAAAGACCTGAAAGCAGAAGGCAATTCCCTTTTCGCCACCCCCACCCTGAATGTTTTCCTGGACAATAATTTCAGTTCCCAAAACTTTTACGACAACTTAAATGTTGAGGGAAAAAATGTTCTGGAATGGTTTGCCCTGCTCGATGACCATGACATCATGACCTCAGTGAAAGAGTGGCAGTTTCACCCCGACCCTGTACTTTCATCGCTGTCGAAAAGCATCATTGAGCGGAAGCTTTTCAGGGTCAGACTGAAGTCCAAACCGGCTTCAAAAAAATGGGAAGAAAAAATGATTCAACGCATCACCAGTAAAATCACCGGCGACCCGGAAACTGCCCGCTATTTTCTTATGACCGGAGAGATCACCAACAATGCCTATAACCGGCATACGGGTAATATTCAGATTCTTTCCAAAGAGGGAAAAATAAAAGACATGGGAAAAGCCTCCGATATCAATCTCAAGGCATTCACCAAAACCGTCAGGAAATATTTTGCCTGTTATCCGAAAGAATTGGACATTAATTAGTTTAAAACTATATTTGCACCGCATAAATGAAGTGGAATAAAAAAACATGAAATGAGCATGAGAATTTTGATTCACACCAAATATAATAATTATTATCTCATGCGAAATACATGTGTTCCCTTAAAAATCAAATAATTATAACCACATGAAATTTAAAGCTTCAGACATTGCTGGATTTCTGCAAGGAGAAGTTGTTGGTGACAGCAATGTTGTTGTTACGTCCGTTTCAAAAATTGAGGAAGGAGCCCCTGGCACCCTGGCTTTTCTGGCCAATCCAAAATACGAGCATTACCTATACCAAACCAAAGCCTCCATTGTTCTGGTCAACAAATCAATGACTCTGAGAAAAGAGGTCCCGGCTACCCTGATTAAAGTAGACGATGCTTACCAGGCTTTTGCCTCTTTGCTCGACCTCTATGTGCAGGCCAAAAAAGATACCCGGCAAGGTATTGAGCAGCCCAGCTACATTGATCCATCGGCTTCCACCGGGGAAGATATCTATGTAGGGACCTTCACCACCATCGGGAAGAACACCAAAATCGGAAAAGGTGTAAAAATATTCCCCCAGGTTCATATCGGAGACGATGTCACCATTGGCGATGATTGCATTATTTATGCCGGCGCCCGCATTTACGACGATTCTGTCATTGGCAGTCATTGCATCATCCATTCCGGTGCCGTTATCGGCTCCGACGGATTTGGCTTTGCCCCCACCGATAACGGATCGTATAAAAAAATACCGCAAATCGGGAATGTTGTGCTTGAAGACCATGTGGAGATCGGTGCCAACACCACCATTGACTGCGGCACGGTTGGTTCGACCATCATCCGGACGGGAGCCAAAATTGACAATCTGGTGCAGATAGCCCACAACTGTGAGGTAGGGGAAAATACCGTCATTGCAGCACAAACGGGGCTGGCAGGCACCACCAAAGTAGGAAAAAACTGCCGGTTTGGCGGACAGGTAGGCCTGGCAGGCCACCTTACCATCGGCGACAATGTGGAGATCGGTGCCCAGTCGGGAGTTTCCAGATCGATCAAAGACAACGAATCGTTGCTTCTGACCCCCGCTTTCAACATTAAAGATGCTGCCAAATCAGCTATCATATTCCGGAATCTTCCCGATATGAGGAAAGACCTCATCCAACTTCGAAAAGATATAAAATCACTTCAAAAAAGCATTTCTGCTGAATCGAAGAAATAATCAGCGTATGACCGTAAAGCAAAAAACATTAGCAAACGCATTCAAAATTGAAGGCAAAGGATTGCATACAGGGGTGAATGTAACCATGAATTTTTTGCCCGCCCCCGAGAACCATGGATTTAAATTTAAAAGGGTTGACCTGGAAAACAATCCTGTAATTGATGCCGATGTAGACCTGGTAGTGGATACCTCGCGGGGCACATTGCTGGAAAAAGACGGCGCCCGGATAGGCACCATCGAGCATGCGCTGGCCGCACTCGTGGGAATGGACCTGGACAACGTGCTTATTGAGGTGAACAATGAAGAGGCTCCCATTATGGACGGCAGCTCACGGTATTTTACCGAAGCCATTGAAAAAGCAGGAGTTGTGGAGCAGGAAGCCGAACGGGAATTTTTTGAGATCAAAGAAAAAATAGCCATCTACGATGAGAAATCGGATGCGGAGATCATGGCACTGCCCGACAATGATTACCGTCTGAATGTGATGATCTCGTTTAAGTCGAGGGTCCTCAACAACCAGTATGCCACCCTGGGATCGATAAAGCATTTCAAAGAGGAGATCGCCAACTGCAGGACTTTTGTCTTTTTGCACGAGCTGGAATTTTTGCTCCATAATAACCTCATCAAGGGGGGTGAACTGAACAATGCCATTGTCATCATCGACAAAGAGGTGTCGCAGGAGGAACTCGACCGTTTGGCCGACCTGTTTCATCACGACCGCGTAGAGGTAAAACCCCAGGGAATTCTCAACAACCTGGAACTTCATTTTGATAACGAGTGTGCACGGCATAAGCTGCTCGATGTCATTGGTGATCTGGCCCTTTGCGGAAAACACATCAAGGGGCGCATCATTGCCTCCAAACCGGGGCACCGCCCCAATACCCTGTTTGCCCAGGCCCTCAAAGATGCCTGGAGAAAAGAAAAAGCCGGACCACCGGTATACGACCCCACCGATGAACCGGTCATGGATGTAAACAAAATCAAGGAATACCTGCCCCATCGCTACCCCTTCCTGATGGTGGATAAAATCATTGCTGTCAATGAATCTGAGGTCGTAGGGGTAAAAAGTGTTTCAGCCAATGAACATTTCTTCCAGGGACATTTTCCCGATGAACCTGTCATGCCGGGCGTTCTGCTCATTGAGGCGATGGCGCAAACCGGCGGCCTGCTTGTACTCAAGGGTCTTAAAGGAAAATATTCCACCTACTTCATCCGCATTGATAATGTTAAATTCCGGAAAAAAGTTGTGCCCGGAGACACCCTGATTTTCAAATTAACATTAAATTCGCCGATTCGCCGTGGCATCGCCACCATGAAAGGAGTGACCTATGTGGGTGATAAAATAGCTGCCGAAGGGGAGTTTATGGCGCAAGTAGTGAAAAAAACGGAGAATTGAAATATGGAAAGGGAACGGGCACAAGAAGAATCAGTTAAAGCCAGTCACGTTCCATCCAGTACCTTAGAATAAAACAATTTGAACGAGATGAAACAACCACTGGCCTACGTGCATCCGCAGGCAAAGCTTGCAGAAAATGTTGTAATAGAACCCTTTGTTACCATCGACCAGGATGTGGAGATCGGAGAGGGTACCCGCATAGGTTCCAGCGTGACCATCCTTCCCGGAACGCGTATCGGAAAAAACTGTACCATCTTCCCGGGAGCTGTCATCGGGGCCATACCCCAGGATATGAAATTCAAAGGAGAATACTCTACCGTGGAAATCGGGGATAACAATACCATCCGTGAATATGTAACCATCAACCGCGGAACAGCCTCCAAAGGAAAAACATCGCTCGGCAATAACAACCTGATTATGGCCTATGTGCACATCGCACATGATTGCAGCCTTGGAAATGCTGTAATACTGGGCAACAATACCCAACTGGCAGGTGAAGTGGTGGTGGATGACTGGGCCATTATCTCCGGAATGACGGGAGTTCACCAGTTCTGCCGCATCGGCTCGCATGTGATGATTGGCGGTGGTTCGCTGGTGCGGAAAGATGTTCCGCCCTTTATTAAAGCCAGCCGGGAGCCCCTATCGTATGTGGGCATCAACTCCGTCGGCCTGCGTCGCCGGAATTTCTCCAACGAAAAAATCAGGGAAATCCAGGAAATCTACCGGTATATCTACCAGAAAGGCCTCAATACGCTTCAGGCCATCGATATCATTGAAACCGAAATGCCTGCCACCCAGGAACGCGATGAGGTGCTTCTTTTTGTCAAAGACTCCAAACGTGGCATCATCCGGGGCTATTATCCCGATTAATGCCATTCATCCGCTGGTGAGCGGACAAGTTCCGCTGGTGAGCGGATCAGCTGGTGAGCCGACAGGCAAGTTCCGCTGGTGAGCGGATCAGCTGGTGAGCCGACAGGCAGGCTCTGCTGGATCTAAAACAGGCGATCGAAATGACAAACGCTGAAGGGAACTGTCATTGGCAGGGAAGCGAAACGACGAGGAATCTCTGCCATTTTCAACAGATTTCAGTCCATTACCGTCGGTGTCGCTGGGAGCGACGCCGACGGTCATCCCGACCAATCTACCTAACCCTATCGGGGTTTGTAATTTTTTGAATTTGGACGCAAAATTTTGCGTCCCTACGGCAATGAAATCGAAGCCGCAGTTTGCTTTCCATAAATCTTCCTGTCTCATAATCTCAATACTCACAATCTCACGATCTCACAATTTGACAATCTCACAATTTGACAATTTATCAATTTGACCATCTCCTTTTAAATACATCTTTACTATCTTTGAAAAAAAATGACATGCCAAAGAAGAAAATAGATTATACTGCAATCATTGAAAAAAGTAACGATGGATGGTATGTAGGGCAGATACAAGAAATTCCGGAAGCTATCGCACAGGGGAAAACAATTGAAGAGTTAAAAAAGAACTTAATTGATGCTTTGGAATTAGTGATTGATTATCATCGGGAGCAAACAACTAACCGATACCATGGTCGTAAATATATTAAACGCAAACTCAATCTGGCCTAATTCAATTTAGGAAGCGTTATTACAACCTGGTCATGCTCTCTGACTACAGAAATTTCCCATAAAATCATGAATTAGTTTATACACCCCTTTGAAAATAGAAGTATTCAATGAATGAAACGAAAAGCCTTCCTTAAACACCTCAAAGCAAACAATTGTATTCTTGCTCGTGAAGGCTCAAACCACAGCCTTTATTTAAATACAAAAAACGGCAAAAAATCTACCGTTGGTCGCCATAGCGAATTATCCGATCAAATGTGCAAAATTATTTGCAAACAACTTGAAATACCTACAATATAAGCCCCCATCGGGGTTTTTCATTTTTCGAATTTGGACGCAAAATTTTGCGTCCCTACGACAATGAAATCGAAGCTGCAATCTGCTTTCCAAAATCTTCCTGTCTCATAATCTTGATACTCATAATCTCACCGTCTACTTCCCCCCGACGTTGTCAGGACCTTCGGACCCTGACAAGTCTCCTTCGGTTGAACTTTTTGTTTTTGCCAGTTTGTTTGATGTAATGTCGTTCATGGTATTTTGTTATTTGCTATTTTTCTCTCTCCTATCTCATAATCTCAATACTCACGATCTCACCATCTACCTCCTCTCATCGGGGTTTTTTATTATTTCGAATATGGACGCAAAATATTGCGTCCCTACGGCAAAAAAATCGAAGCCGCAGTTTGCTTTCCAAAATCTTCCTGTCTCACAGTCTCAATACTCACCATCTCACGATCTCACCATCTCACGATCTCACCATCTCACGATCTCACCATCTCAATAATCACCTCCACCCGCAATCCGCTTTGCCCATCCTTTTCGGGAAGCAGGTCAATGAATTCCGTGGTAATTTTGTATCCGTGGTATTTTTCAAAAAGGCGGTAAAATTCGTCCATCGTTTGGATGCCGTGACCGGCTGAATCGTGGCCCCGGGGCCCCGAATTCCTTCCGGGGCCGTTATCGGAAACCGCAATAAAAACTCCCTTTTCCAGGGCTTTAACCTCTATTTTCAGAACACCCTGGTAGTCCAGTTTTTTAAAGCCGTGCTTGATGGCATTCTCAGTATAGGTGTGAATACACATCTTGGGAACAAGGAAGTTTTGATCCACCTCTGCCTCCACTTCAACAAGGGTCCGGAACTTATCTTTGAAACGCTGTTCCTGAATTTTCAGAAAATCGCGGGTAAAATCCAGCTCCTCCTTCAGGGGGCGGCTGGTCTGACCGGAATGGTCCATCAACTGGCGCAGCATCCGGGCATTGATGGTCAGAAAGTCGTAAGCTTCATGCTTTTGCCCGCTTTGAATCATAAAGGCCACGGAATTCAGGGCGTTAAACAAAAAATGGGGATTCAACTGGTTTTTTACTGCATTAAACTGCAATTCGGCAAACCTGAGTTCTTCCTTCCGTCTTCTTTCCAAATACCTGTTCTGAAAATTGAGAATGCCAAAAATAAAAAAGAAAGCCAAAACAAAAAAGGCGAAATAAATAAGATATAAAACGAAATAGCGGGTATTTTTCACATAATTAAAATAGAAATAGCCATACCTGGAACTGAAAAGAAAGCCATTGAACCGGTTATCTTTTTTGAGCGTAAAAATCCGCGGCCGGTAGATTTGAACGGGTGAATCGAAACAGACATTTTCGTTGGCCCGGGGATTAAAAATGGTAATCCTGTTGTTCATTTCGGGGAAGATATATTCCTCGCGGCCGTCGTGGTTCAAATCGAGGAAAAGGGGAAAAACGCCAAAAGCCTTTTTTTTGGTTTGAATCTCGTCAGGAATTTGGTTTAAATCCGGAGTCAGTTCATACTGTCCCATATTGGTTATCAGAAGAAACGCTGCCGAATCGATGGTTGTCAGCCGGGCATTATTAATTTCAGGTTTATCCAGGTCAAAAACCTTTTCAGTTTGAATTTCACCCTGGTTATTAACCGTCTTCAGCTTCCAGTTTTCCCTGTTGGATGATTTATTCACAGAAAAGGCGTAAAACAGGGAATCACTTTCTGATGACGGGACACTGAATGATGTTCCGAATCCGTCTCCCGTAACCACCGGCTCAAAAAGTAGATTGAGGTTATAATCCAGAACGGTGAGATA
>CAYTDH010000019.1:7294-22261 GCA_964436325.1 uncultured Tangfeifania sp. | reverse complement strand
ACGGTGTGGCGACAACTTTTGGAGGACTGGCATTGCATTCGCGCAAATATGCCCACAAAATCCCGTTTATTGGTACTGGTTTAAAATGGAGAAATGATTTTTTTTGTTGATCATTTTCTTCTTTTTAAACTTTTTTCTTTGACGTGAGTCAAAAGAAAATTGAACTAAAAGTATGAAGATGGAAAATGTTTTTTCTGTAATTTTGCGTTGGCTGCGTTCAACCGGGGTATTCACGAAGCCTTCCAGGCAAATTCCGGGTAAATGGCAGCTTTTTGAGTATTACACCGAAAATGCAGAAGAACTTTTCCATGTGGTAGAGGAGCAGTTGATCAACCAAAACCGCTACTGGGAAATTGCTTTTTCGGACGACGGGATGATGACCCAGCGGACCAATATTTCCTTTCCGTTTTCTTTGAAGCAACAAGAAAGTCGCTGGAGTCTTTCCAGAAATTATTTAACTATCATTCAACCCGATGACTTCCGGAATAATGTTGAGTTTCAGTTTGCCATTGTCCGGGGGAATTTAAAATTGCTAAAGAAGAATTCCCTGGGCAGAATTGAGTTTTTTGGATTTTTTCGAAAACAGGAGGTTAAGTCACCGGTTTCCGGCTAACCGGAAATTTCTTATATTCTTCGTTTTGCATTATTTCTTTCAGGCGGGTAATGGATTGCCAGATTTCAAAAAAGCTGGTATAAAGCGGGGTCAGTCCAAAGCGGATATTGTCGGGTTCGCGGAAATCGGGTATGATCTTCAACGATGATTGTTGAGGGTGGATGAGGGCCTGGCAAATCCGGTAAGCCTCAGGATGTTTCAGGGAAACATGTGCTCCCCGGTGTTTTTGTTCAGCGGGTGAGCCAGAGGAAAAGCCCAGAGGTTCCAGTCTTAACCGGGCGAGAAAGAGGAAATAGGAAGTTTGCAACATGCTTTTTTGATGTATTTTTTCCATACCGGCTTCCCGTAAGAGGTCAATCCCGGGTTCAATGGCCATTAAACTGATTACAGGAGGGGTTCCCGCTAAAAACCTCCGGATACCCGCGGCAGGCTGGTAGGTCATATCGAAACGGAAAGGTTGATGGTCGCCAAACCAACCCTGAACGGGGGATTCTAATTTATCCTGAAGATCTTTTCGCACATAAAGGAATGCCGGTGATCCCGGACCCCCGTTGAAATATTTATAGGTACAACCCACCGCCAAATCCGCCTTTATTTGATTGAGATTTACCGGAACTGCCCCGGCAGCATGACTTAAATCCCATAAAACCATAGCTCCCATGTGGTGAGCATAGGCGGTTATTTCAGCAGCATCATACAGATACGAACTTTTAAAAGCCACCAATGACAATACAACCAGAGCAGTATGATCGGTTATTTTGGCTTTTAAATCATTCGTATCAATCGAAATGTTGTCGGATGAACCGGCCAGTTCAATATGATAACCGGGGCCAAATTCCTTTAAAATTCCCTCCAGAATATAAAGGTCTGTGGGAAAGTTAAACCGATCGCTTACAATCTTTTTTTTCCCTTTTTGAAAACGGAGGGCGGCTGATGCCAGTTTGTAAAGGTTTACCGAAGTGCTGTCCGAAACAATGACCTCTCCCGGAGTGGCGCCAATAACAGGTGCGATTTTATCTCCCAGTTGTCCGGGCTTTTCATACCAGTGCTGATTCCAGCTTTCAATGAGTTGGTTTCCCCACTGTTTTTCTGTTATCTCAGAAATGAGTTGTTTGGTTTTAAGCGGAAGCCGTCCCAGTGAATTGCCATCAAGGTAAATGGTGTTTTCATCGCCTATCTGGAATTTCCCGCGAAATCCACGCAATGGATCTTCTTGGTCGAGATCCCGGGCATAGCTTTCTGTAAGTTTAAAACCTGTATTCATTTTATCCTCCATTTCTCAGGATATTTATGGCCACCGGTAAGATTTCACTGACCCACAACTTGTACATATCCCCTGAGGGATGCAAGCCATCCTGGGCCACCAGGTCAGGATCATCATCAGCTCTGCGGGAAATGGGGGTGATGTCAACATAATGAGCGCCGGCTTGCCTGGTTTCCTCCAGGTTGATTTGGTTAAACAGATCGATTTCCTCTGCAATTTTTTCGGAATTCAGGTTTTTTCCATACGGGGTTACTCCGTAATCGGGAATGGAAATAACGATTACCCTTTTTTCAGTTCCGGCAAAATCAATGGCCTTTTTTAGTAGGGTGGTGAACTCTTCGTGGTATTCTGTTGCAGAGCGACCCTGGTATTGATTGTTCACACCAATAAGAAGTGTCACCATATCATAGCGGCGGGCCAGATTTCGGTTGTTGATTCCGCGCTGCAAATCCTGGGTTGTCCAGCCGGTCTGGGCCACAATGACAGGGCCCCCCACCTCAATGCTTTCCGCGTTCAATTTTCTGACCAGTTGTTCGGGAAACCGTTCCCGTGGTTCCACACTTTCCCCGATGGTATAGGAATCTCCCAATGCAAGATAAGAATACCCATCACGGGGTATTTCCTCCTCCTGATGCGGTGTGTAATCCTGATTTGCCGGAGGAACTTCAGGGTCAGTGCTGGCAGAACATGCTCCGGTGAAAAGTCCGAGAGAAACAACCATGAATATATAAATTGCCTGATGCATTTTTTTTGGTGAAAATAAGAAAAAGTTTCTTTTTAATAATTTTGTAATTCTTTTCATCCAAAAAAAAGGTTAATTTGCAGCTATTTTGAATCATTAAATCAATTGAAAGATGTTAAAAGGTAAATTATTCTTGCTTTTTGTTATTTGTTCCATGGTTGGAACTCAGGTATGGGCGCAGACCGATAACGGGATGATGCGAATGGATGAGTTCCGCAGAGCTGGTAAGCGGCAAAATGTTCAAATTCCCGGATTTGATGGTTTTCAGGCATTAAAATGCGATTTTCATATGCATACGGTGTTTTCGGATGGACTTGTGTGGCCCAGTATTCGTGTTCAGGAGGCCTGGCAGGAAGGATTGGATGTAATAGCCATAACAGACCATATTGAATATACTCCTTATGCTGATGATGTTTCCGTAAATCATAACCGCCCTTATGAACTGGCCAAAGAGAGTGCTGCCCGCAACAATATTCTTTTTATCAAAGGGACTGAGATAACACGGAATACTCCTCCGGGGCACTTTAACGCCCTTTTCATCGGCGATGCTTCCGGGTATATTGAAGACAGATCGTCCGAAAAGGATAAATTAGCTGTTTCCAAAGCAGTAGATCAAGGTGCTTTTGTTTTTTGGAATCATCCCGGATGGCAGGTCGATCGGATTGAAGGTTCTTATGAATGGATCGATTTTGTAGATGATCTTAACAAAGAAAACATGGTTCATGGAATTGAGGTTTTCAATGGTTTCGGTTTTCACAAAAAGGCCCTTGACTGGTGCGTGGATAACGATTTGACAGTGATGGGCACAACGGATATTCATAACCTCGTTGAACATGATTATGACCTGGGAGGCTATGTTCACCGGTCCATGACGCTGGTTTTTGCCAAAGAGCGTACCATTTCCTCTGTACGTGCTGCCCTGGAAGAGGGGCGCACGGTTGCCTGGGCGAGCAAATACATTGCCGGGAAAGAAGAGCATGTGAGGAATTTGTTTCATGCCTGCGTGAAAGCCAGCCCTTCGCACCATTCAACATCGGAAAGGAACTATTACGAGTTGAAGAATAACAGCGATTTATATTTTGAACTTGAATTAAAATCGGGGGATGGTACTCAGAAGGTTACCTTGTATCCGCAATCTTCTCAAATCATCAATGCGGCTTCGGGAGAAGATTCCCTGCGGTACGAGGTGGTGACCGCTTTTGTCCGGAGCGATGAACACCTTGTAGTGGATTTTTTCCTTGAATAAGAGGCCATCACCAATACTTAAGCGGTGAAAAGGAGTCCCAACGTTTCTTTTCAACGCTTAATCCATTGAATTTTTTGTTCGATAAACATCGAGTGCTGCCGGGAAAGGCTGAAGGGCTCTTTCGAAGATTCCAAGGGAGAACGCGATGGTTAGCCCATAGTTTGTAATGGGCACTCCGGCCTGTCTGGCTTTCATGATGCGGCTGAGCATGGCGCGCCGGTTCCACATGCATGCCCCACAGTGAATGATGATTTTGTAATCCGAAATGTTTTGGGGAAAATCATGACCCCTGATGTTGTCAATTTCCAGTTTTCCACCCACATATTGGGTGAGCCAACGGGGGATTTTAACTGTCCCGATATCTTCACCGATGGGGTGGTGAGAACAGGCTTCTGCAATGAGGACTTTATCCCCTGTTTTCAGGTTATCGATGGCGGTAGCTCCAGCGACCATCTCCGGCAAGTCACCCTGGAAACGCGCAAAAAGAATGGAGAAGGAGGTCAATGGAATTTCGGGTGGGGTGTCGGCTGCCACTTTCAAAAAAGCTTGCGAATCGGTAACCACCAGTTTGGGAGGTTTTTTCAGTCTGGACAGGGCCTCACGCAGTTCACGTTCCTTCACCACCATGCAAAAGGAGTCATTGTCAAGCAGATCCCGGATGCTTTGCACCTGAGGCAGGATTAGCCGGCCTTTGGGGGCTTCCTTGTCGATGGGAACGACCAGAACTGCGGCTTCACCCGGTCCGACAAGGTCAGCCAGAATGCTGGGCCGGTTAATGAAATCCGCCGGAGCCATCTTGAGTAATACCTGCCGAAGGGCTAAAATTCCGGTGCCTGCCGTTGCCGATGTAAAAACAAAAGGTATTTTTTCTTTTTTCAGTGAGCCGGAGATTTCGGAGTTTTCCGCAAACACATCAATTTTGTTGAAAACCACGATAAATGGAATATCCCTGCGTATAAACTCTTCCGCTAAGTGGTCTTCATAGCCTCCCCAGTCACTGAAATTGGTTATGATGATCCCAATATCTGTGCGGTCAAAAACACTCATCGTTTTGGTTACCCGTTTCCCGCCTAAATCACCCACATCATCAATTCCAGCGGTGTCGATAAACAAAACCGGACCAAGGGGTAAAAGCTCCATCGGCTTTTCTACCGGGTCTGTTGTTGTTCCCGCTACATCCGAAACAATGGAAACATCCTGCTGGGTAAGTGCATTGAGTATACTTGACTTCCCTGCATTTCTTTTTCCGAAAATCCCAATGTGCAGGCGAAATGTTTTTGGTGCCCTCATCTTTTCATCTTTTTTGGAGGAGGGAATGTACGAATTCCAATGCTTTCTTCCAATGGCAGCGAGAAAAAAGGCAAAAAAAAAGCCGTTTACCTTCTTGGTAAACGACTCCCACCTGATGTTAAGGAATTTTTTAATTTTTCTATTTGGTTCCGCAACCTGCTGAAGCAGTTTTGGCTTTGTCACCACAATTTGAAGACTTTGCCTCGGCTGTTTTCTTGCTGCTGCCACAACCCTCTGATTTGGCTTCAGCTTTGCTGCTTCCACAACCATCTGCTTTGGCTTTAGCTTCTGCTTTGCTGTCGCCACAGCCTTCTGACTTGGATGCTTTGGCTTTGTCTTTACTCTCTTTTTCCACTTCAGCTTTTTTGTTGTCATTGTCATCAGCAACTACAGTAACTTTTGCTTTTTCATTTTCTGCAACCTTAGCTTCGGCAGTTGAAACAGAAAGTCCATACGCTAAAACAAATGCAAATACAAATAATACTTTTTTCATGATTTCACAATTTTTGAGTTATACAATTTCTTTTTCTTTGTTTGTTGTTTCATAATTTAGTTCAATATTATAAACAAAGTATTTAAACTCCAAAGAATATTAATACTTTTTTATCTTTTTCTTGAAAAAATATATATAATCCCTTGATTTTAAGGAGAGATTGATTTTGCTGTTTTTTTGAATTTAATTTCCCAGTTTGCAAACCGCTTCCGGAGTTATAGCGTTCTCGAAATCCTCAATCGTCATGTACCCCGATTTGAGTACAGCTTTATGAATGGATATTTTTTCTTTTTGTGCTAATTGAGCGATACGGGTTGCTTTAGCGTAACCAATTCCGGGAACAAGTGCTGTAAGGGTTGCGGTGGAGTTTTCCACGTTTCTGCGACACACTTCCACATTTGCTGTTATTCCCCGGACACAGTGCTCATTTAAAGTTCGGCAGGCTTTATCGAGAAGGGATAAATTTTGGAGCAGCGCATGAGCGATGACCGGCAAAAACGGGTTCAGTTCCAGATTTCCTGTACTGCAGGCCTGGGTGATGGTTTGATCATTACCCATTGTTAAGAGAGCTGATTGGTAAACCGCCTCCGGAATCACCGGGTTTACTTTTCCGGGCATGAGTGACGAACCAGCCTGGCGGGGAGGGAGGTTGATTTCGTTGAGTCCGCCATCGGGACCACTGGCCATAAGGCGGAGGTCGTTGCTTACTTTGCAGAGGTTCGACGCACAGGCTTTCAGAATCCCGGAAACTTCCACAAAAACATCGGCGTTTTGGGTGCCGTCGGTAAGGTTTTCACTGCGGGCGAGCCCTATTCCGGTGTTTTCCCTCAGGCGGTCCACCACGCGGAAGATGAATTTTTTTGGTGCACCAAGTCCTGAGCCAATGGCTGTTCCCCCCAGGTTGACTATCCGTAAACGCTCTTCACACTTATAAATGCGCCAACGATCGCGATTAAACGCTTCTGCATAGGCACTCATTTCACGGCCGAGTGTTGTTAATACGGCGTCCTGCATTTGTGTCCGGCCGATTTTTACCACCGAAGCGAAAGCTTTTTCTTTTTCCTGGAAGGCTTCCTGCAAATCAAGCACACTTTGTTCAAGGTTCCGGAGCAGGCGGATGGCCGCCACTTTCAGGGCTGTAGGAAAGGTATCGTTGGTTGATTGATGCAGGTTGATATCGTCGAGAGGGGAGACAATTCCGGGATTTCCCGGCTCTTGCTCCATAATCTGCAGTGCCCGGTTTGCGATGACTTCGTTTACATTCATGTTGGCCGAGGTACCTGCCCCCCCCTGGAGCGCATCCACCATAATGTGTTCGCTGAGCAACCCCTGGCTCATTTCAAAACATGCTTTTTCAATGGCTGCTGCTTTCGGATTATTATCGCTCCAGACCCCAAGTTGGATATTGGTCTGGGCACAAGCCAGCTTCACCTCGCCATAGGCTTTTATGAGTTCGGGGTGAATAGGTTTCCCTGAAAGCGGAAAATTTTCCATTGCCCGGGCGGTATGGATTCCCCACAGCGCATTAACGGGAATGGGTTTTTGTCCAATAAGGTCGGTTTCAATACGTGTTGATTTCATTGTAACAGGTTCGTTGACTTCATCGACTTTGGTTTTCAGCAATAAACGTCGTCTCTGCCGGCCTCCACGCGTTTCACAAGCTTTTCGGCTCTTTCTTTGGCCAGGCCGCTCATTCCGGCGATGGTTTCCCTAATCAGTTGATTCCCGATTTCTGCGGTTCCGGGAGAAGCATAGTTCTGAAGGTATTCTTTAAAGGAGGACAAACCGTTGGGAGCGCAGTGAAGTTTAATATCTCCCGGTTTGGCCAGATCCATAAAATCCTGGCCCGTGCGCCCCAGGCGGTAACAGGCTGTGCAGAACGAAGGGATATATCCCATTTGGGCCACATCACGGATGACTTCGTCGAGTGGGCGGTGGTCACCCAGACTGAATTGTCCGGAGGGATCATCCTGGTCCTCTTCGTGTTCATATCCTCCCGGATTGGTGCGGCTGCCTGCGGAAATCTGGCTCACTCCCAATGCAAATGTTTCCCGGCGCATCTGAGCTGTTTCGCGGGTGGACATGATGATGCCGGTATAGGGAACAGCCAGCCGTAAGATGGCCACAATTTTCCGGAAATCGATATCGGAAACCGGGAAAGGAGGATGTGAAGCAATGTCGCTTCCTGTTGCAGGTTCGAGCCTGGGCACGCTAATGGTATGAGGCCCTACACCAAATTGTTTTTCCAGTTCCCGGATATGTTGCATCATGGCCATGATTTCGAACCGGTAATCGAATAATCCGAAAAGCACCCCGATGCCCAGGTCGTCGATGCCTGCTTTCATTGCCCGGTGAAGCGACCATATACGCCAGTTGTAATCGCGTTTTTTACCTCTCTTGTGAACCTTGCTGTAGGTTTCCCGGTGGTAAGTTTCCTGAAAAATCTGGTAAGTTCCAATCCCTTCAGCCTTGAGTAGTTTGAACTCTTCAGTATCCAGGGGAGCGATGTTTACATTGACACGCCGGATTTCTCCGTGATCTGATTTTACGCTGTAAATCGTTCTTATGGCATCAAGGATATATTCGAATCCCTGGGAAGGGTAGGATTCACCCGCGACCAGAAGGATTCGCTTGTGTCCGTGGTTGATGAGAACTTCCACCTCACGGGCAATTTGTTTCTGGCTGAGCGCACTACGGACAATGCTTTTGTTGGTTGCCCTAAACGCACAATAGAGGCATTCGTTGGAACAGAGATTGGAAATGTAAAGCGGTGCAAACAACACCAGTCGTTTTCCGTAAATGGTCTCTTTCACTTCATTGGCGGTTTTGAACAGTTCATCCAGGAGTCCGGGATCGCTGATGCCGGTAAGCACAGCCACATCTTCCATTTCAAGGCCTTTCATTTCAGCCGCTTTGGCCAGGACCTCCCTGACTCTTACGCTGTCTGTTGTTTTATTGGTTTCAAGGATTTCCCACACTTTTTTTTCGTCGATAAAATTGGCCGGTACGTTGTACATGGTTGAATGATTTGTTGTCGTCGTTGTCGTCGTTGTCATTGTTATCGTTGATGTTGTTTTAGCCTTTATTTGTTTTAAGTTATTTTGGGGGTTTTGGCCAGGCCCGATTTTACAGAGATGCCCCGGACTTTACCGAGTTTTCCGGTGAGAACGCCCAGTTCATCTGTGGATGAATCAATGACCAGTGTGATGACAGAGGTATTTCCTTTCGCGTTGGGCAACCCCGTGCGTGCCAGGATCAATCCGGCATGCTCGCTCAGAATATCGTTTACAATTCCCGAACATTTTTCACGATCATCGATGATGATGCCTACAAAACCTAACCTTTTGGTGTTTTCTGCCATAAAAATTTGTTGGGCGGGATTACCCGGGGAAGCTCAAAGATGAGAAGGAGGAGAGGGGGTATGTTTTCCTTCCGCATTTTCTTCTTTCCCTAAGGTCAGCAATGCCTTCCCGCAGGATTCGACCGTAAAAATAGCAGTTTATTGCATGAATCCCTTCTTTTTCCGAAGTGGATTTTTATGTTTTTGAATACCTTTTAAAACCCCTTGAGGGGATTTATGAAAAATTCCGGGGGAAGGGCCCCATTTAGCTTATCGTTTTGTTACAACAATATTTTTTGAGTCCACCGCCTTTCCGTCAATGAAAAGAGTGATTCGGTAGGTGCCTGCGGATATCCCCGGGTAATTTCCCAGGTCATAAAGGACCCGAATGATTCCCTGGTCGGCATAATGAATATCCCTGGCTTCTATTTTGTGTCCCATGGCATCGAACAGGCCAAGGCTTATTTGGCTTAAATGGTGAACCTGATTGATTTTCAACCACACCTTAAACTTCCCGGAAGCCGGGTTGGGATAAATCTTCTGCAGGAAGGATTTTTCTGCAGGGGGCTTTTGCTGACCTGGGTAAAAAGCAAGGGCATCTGCCGCGAACCCCAGTGTTTTATTTTCTGAACCACCCACCGCCCGGTCGCTCACACCCGAGGGCAGAGGCAGAGGTTGGGTCACGGTTGCCGAAGAATCTCCGGTATTTCTTATCAGGGAATCAATGGCAATAAAGGAGGTATAGTTAGTAAGGAGGTTGTATTTCAGTCCAAGTTCGGTAATTTCTTCTTTTATGAAAGCATCCACTTCTCCAAAACGGTTCAGCTTTCCGTAATCGTCCAGAATTGCAATTTTATGCCTTGCCCACAAATATTTCAGCGCTGCGTTGTCGGCAGAAGGAGAATAATTATTGATCCATAATTTTTGACTGAAGGTATGGTTCCCCGATAACCCTTCAATTTCAAAAGAACCCTGCACAGGTCCTTCCCATTTGCCAAAAATGAGTACGGGCCTTTCCGAGAAAACGTCCGGAATGGTGAGCGGTTCAACACTATTTACCCTGAAACCGTTGAACGAGGTTTTAATGTTGGTTAAAACGGGTGACTGAATGTATTTTCGGAATTTTTCTGCCTTTTCGGGTGCTTCATCCAGGTTCAGGATAACAAACGGCTCACCCATGCCCACCCGGGCAAGGCCCTCAATGAGGTAACGGTTCACCGAACTTCCGATGCCAAAAGCAAAAAGATTGGCCCGGGACAGGTTTTGGCGGATGAGGTTGAAGGCTTCTTTTTCAACCGTAACGTAACCATCGGAAACCACCACGAAGGTTCGGGAGTAATTTTCAGTTCCCTCCATGGCCAGCGCCTCCCTGAGGGCGGCCAGCATGTTTGTACCCCCGCTGCCTTGCTTGTTACTGATGAGGTCAAGGGCTTTTTCAATGTTTTCGGGGGTTGCGTTTAATGAATTTTCAGACAGCACCTGTGAGCCACCAGCAAAACACATGACATTAAATCTATCGGAAGGTCTCAGATTTAAAATCAGATCGGTTAGCAGGGCCTTTGAAATACTGATGGGAAAGCCGTTCATCGATCCTGAAACATCCATAATGAATATATATTCGCGCGGGGGGATATCATTCTCGTTTAGAATACGCGGTGGGTGGACCATTGTCAGGAAAAAGTTTTCTTCTTCTCCTTCATAAAGCAGCATCCCCGATTCGAGGCGGGATGCAGAAAGGGAATAGTGCAGCACAAAATCCTTGTTTCCCGATTTCCGGGCATTTTGCGGCAGGGCGCAGGTAGCGGTGTTGGCTGAAGGGAAGTTGATTTCCAGCGATTCGTGCGACGGGGATTCAATGGATTGGATAGTCATTCCTGCGTTGAGGGTCAGGTGCAGATCAAAATCGTAAGAAGGGGATTCTCCTTCGTGGGTATAGGGAATTTCCACCCATGAACTGTCTTCTTCTGCCGAGATTTCTGCATAACGTGGTCCAACTACGGTGGGGTAAACAAATTCATAAATTCCTTCAGTAGGGGTAATCAGTTCCACATATTTCATTTCCACCCGGATGGTGTCTCCCGGCATAATGTTGGCAACATTCATCTGGAAGACGTTTGGGCGTTGTTGTTCAAGCAGTGTTGTTGTTTTTCCCTCCTCTTTAGCTTCCTCGTATTCCTCACGAGCCTGTTCAGCTTCCCTGATTTCTGCCTGAATCAGGCGATCCCCCACGGCCATTTGCATCGAATAAACCGCAGCCTGGGTAGAAGCAGGGAAAATGTAAAGCGCTTCAAGGGGTACCCTTCCGGTGTTGCAATAAACCTGTTCGATGGTCACATCTGCCATTACACCGCTGATATTCACGCGGGCAGATGTAGATTTTAAAGGAAGCTGATCCACATTTTCACCGGTTCCCTTAACAAAAAAGAAGGGTGAAAGCGTTTGGTCAGTTGATTCCTCCTGTCCCGGAGAAAGAAAGGGGGTAAAAAGCACTAAAACAGCGATGGTAAAAAGCCTGAGGATTGAAAGAGGTGAAAAAGGTTTCATAACACAGGAATTTAAGTTGTTGCTGGTAAGATGCCATTTATGCTCCCAGGGTTGCGTCGGGCTTGTTTTTAGGATGCATCTTTTGGCTTTCTTGTCCGTCATTGCTTTTAGTCCTGGAGGCAGGGGCTGGATTTATTGCCTGAGCTTAACGAAGGGAGAGGTTTTCCGGTTTTTGAACCCATGGATGGAAACCCCTGTCAGTAGAATAAAGGAAGCTGCCAATGCAGTAAAAACAATTTCTCCATTGACTCCCCATTGTTTCACTGCAATGGCAACCAGGGCCCAGACACCGACCAGGGCTGTCTCGCGCAAATTCCTCAGGGCAACAAGCAAAAGGTAGATGCCGGCAGCAACAACAATCAAAACGATGGCCCATGTTTTTTCACTGAGAAAGCCCCCGTTCCAGTTGATGCTTACCAGGAATACCGAAAAATTGGCTGTTGTGGCAACAATTATCCATCCCAGATAAATGGCCAGCGGCCACCAAACAAAGAAAATAATTTTAACAGGTGCATCCCATGTTTCAAGCCTCAGGCGTGCGGTAAGTACGATAAGCGAGAACAGCAGAATAAATAGAAGTAAAAGCGAAATTCCCATTTTTTCGTTCAACCAGGCAAAAATCCATAATCCATTGGCTAAATTGCCAAGGGCGAACCATAATCCGGTTTGTCTGAGTTCCCGGGTTTCGTTTCTCCGGAACCGGGCAAACCACTGATAGCCTACAAAAAGAATGAGCAAAAGATAAATGATTCCCCAAATGGCAAATGCATAACCCGCAGGAGTGAACAATGTTTCGTAGCGTGCACTGACATCACCAACCGAGGTGTTGCCAAATACTGAACTTCCGGCAAGTCCGTTCATCACGAGGGCGAATATCAGGGAAAATGTGTTTATCAGAAGGAAGCTTATTGGTTTCATTGTACATTTTTTTATTGGTTATTTTATTTAATAACTATTTTTGCTTTCATGAATTTGAACGACATTTTAGCAAGAAATGTTTTCTCCCGCGATGATCTGGTTTTCCTGTTAGGATTGAAAGGTGATGAAAGACAGGCTTTTCTGAAGAGAGCTGCTGAAGTAAAAAAGCAGGAAGTGGGGTCAACGGTTTATTTCCGGGGGCTGATTGAGTTTTCGAATATTTGCTCCAAGGATTGCCTTTATTGTGGTATCCGGAAAAGCAACGAAAAAGTCATCCGGTATAATGCCTCCGATGATGAGATTTTGGAATCCTGCCGTTTTGCATGGGAAAACCGTTTTGCATCGGTAGTGCTGCAGTCGGGCGAACTGTCTTCTCCTGCTTTTGTGAAGCGGGTGGATGGGTTATTGAGAAAGATCAAGCGTCTATCCAATAATGAACTGGGCATTACATTGAGTTGTGGAGAGCAAACCCGTGAGACTTTCCGGCGCTGGTTTGAGAGCGGTGCGCATCGTTACCTTTTGCGAATAGAGGCCTCGAATCGCGATCTGTATTACAAAATCCATCCGGAGAATTCCGTCCATTCTTTTGAAAGGCGTATAGAAGCCCTCCGTTTTTTGCGGGAAACAGGTTACCAGGTGGGTACGGGAGTCATGATTGGCCTTCCTTTTCAAACCATGGAAGACTTGGCTGATGATCTTCTTTTTTTCCGTAAAATGGACATTGATATGTGTGGCATGGGGCCATACATTGAACATGAAGGCACCCCCCTTTATGAATACCGGCATCTGTTAAAAAGCAAACAGGAGCGATTTGACCTTGCCCTCAGCATGATCGCTGCATTACGTTTACTTATGCCCGATATTAATATTGCGGCAGCCACTGCATTACAGGCCATCGATCCGGCAGGCCGTGAAAAGGCACTCACCGTGGGGGCCAATGTCATCATGCCCAATCTGACTCCCTGCCAGTACCGGAAAGATTACCTTCTTTACGAAGACAAACCTTGTCTGGATGAAGATGCTGAATTATGCCGCAATTGCCTTGAAGCTCGCATTGAGTTGGCCGGAAGTGAAATTGGTTACGGGGATTGGGGCGACTCGAAACATTTTTATAAGCGGAAAAAGTTTGAAAGCTGACTGTATTTTCCAAAAAAGGATTCCATCTTGTTTTGTAAAGATAGAATCCTTTTTTTGTTTTAAGCCAATATTATTTCACTTCCGAAATTTTCACCGCCCAGGCCAGTTCGCAGGGAAGGTTATTCCGGATTTTACGCGGGATGAATATTTTCACTCCTTCATCCGTATTTTCCCATTTCAGGTTGCCGCGGGCACCAAGCACATTGAGTTTGGCATTGTCTGCAGCGAAAATTCCTTTTACGGTAAACGATTCGGGAAGTCCTGCCGATGCGTCGTCGCTTTCATCGAGGTAGATGGCGTAGACTGATTTTGTATCTTTCTTTTGAGTCAGGCAGATATTTTCCGTTTTATACGGCTCAATAGCGCGGGTGGAGTAAATGGCTTCACCGTTAACTTCAATCCAGTTGCCCATGGCGGCCAGCAATTTATAGGCACCTTCGGGCCATTTTCCATCGGGGCCCGGCCCGATGTTATACAGGAGGTTCCCTCCTTTGGCCACAATATCGATAAGCATGTGGATGGCCTGTTTGGGTGACATGAAGTTGGGGTTGGGGACCCAGGACCATCCGCCGCCTGCAATGATGCACGATTCCCAGGGGTAGGGGAGCTGTGTTTCCGGTACCCTGTTTTCGGGAGTCAGGTAATTTTGGTTGGGACCCTGCACCGCACGGTCTACCACAATAAGTCCGGGCTGTTTTTCACGTGCTTTGGCAGCCAGTTCACTCATGCGTATATCCTGATTTACGATGCGGTTTTTGATGAATCCCGAAGAAACACTTTCTGCTTTGCGTGCATACGCTTCTTCGAGCTCTGCAGCCGGGGTTTTGGCAACCCAACCGCCATCAAGCCAGAGGATATCCACATCGCCGTAATCAGTCATTAGTTCCATGATCTGGTTGTGGGTAAAATCAACATACTTCTCCCATTTTTCAGGGTATAACTCGGGGTCGTAATTCACGTTCCGGTCGAAGGGAGGGAATTTGGGATCCCAGTAGTTCTTGTGATTCCAGTCGGGTTTCGAGAAATAGGCTCCTGCCCACATGTCTTTGGCACGGAAGGCATCAAAAATTTCTTTCGTGATATTGGCCCTTGGATTTGTGCTGAAGGGGCAGTCTTCGTCGGTGATCTTGTAATCAGTGTATTTGGAATCAAACATGCAAAATCCGTCATGGTGTTTGGTCGTAAATACCACGTATTTCATTCCGGCATCGTAGGCCGCCTTTGCCCATTTGTCGGGATTGAAATTGACCGGATTAAAACTAAGCTTCAGGTTTTCATACTCTTGCTTATAGGTAAAATAGTCATCCGGATTGGAACCTTTGGTTCTCCTGCACCAACCGTAATCTTCGGGGGAAATGGACCAGGATTCAACAATGCCCC
>CAYTDH010000019.1:0-7194 GCA_964436325.1 uncultured Tangfeifania sp. | reverse complement strand
CTCCTGCACCAACCGTAATCTTCGGGGGAAATGGACCAGGATTCAACAATGCCCCACTGGCTGTACGTTCCCCAATGCATGAGCAGGCCAAACTTCAGGTCCTGCCACTCTTCCAGTTTCTGGAGAACTTTTTCATCTTCAGGCCATACGTAGCCTGTTACTTCATGCTCGTATTGGCCAAATGCGGCCAGCACAAACAAAATAGGAATAATTGCGATAACTTTTTTCATGTTTTTATTGATAATTTATTTTACGAATAATTGATTTATAAGATTTACCTGTTTGATTAGGGGGAGGTGAGGTCGCCTACAATGCGTCTGCCGTGAAATTCATCACTCCCCAGTAATTGGCTTATTTCCGTGATATTCTCATGGGTTACCTTCCCGGCAGCCATGATTACAGGGCTTCCTTCGGAAATCTGGAGCATTTTCCGGAGGATTGGAAGCCCCTCCCTGGCGGTAGCTTTTCCTCCCGAGGTTAATATACGTTGAATGCCTTTTACTTTTTTTAAGGTTTTTACTCCCTCCTCGGGCTTCTCCAGTTCATCGATGGCCTTGTGAAACGTTACCGGAAGGGGATAAGCATATTCAGCAAGCATTCGGGTATTCTTCTCATCGATTTTTTTGGATGAGGTCAGCAAACCGAAAACCACTCCGCAGGCACCGGCCTTTTTGGCCTGATCAATGGCTTCTTTCATTTGGCTGATTTCGTTGACGTCGTATACAAAATTTCCTGCACGGGGGCGGATCATCACCATTACCGGGATGTTTAGGTTTGCACAGGTTTTTTTCATCAGCTCAAAGGAAGGCGTCAGCCCGTCGTTTGCCAGGTGGGAGCAGAGTTCAATCCGGTTTGCTCCGCGTTTTTCGGCTTCTTGGGCCTCTTCAAAGGTTTCTACACATGCTTCTTTAATCATGACTGGTATTCTATTTATTCAAAGATATATCTTCCTTAAAAAAAAGACACAGATTGAGTGTATTATTTTAATTTTTTTAGAAAGTAGTTGTTGAAGCAATGAGGAAGCACTTCACGAATGGAATTATTTATAGATTTGCATAATAAGAACTGAGCATGGAGGAACCAACAAAAAAATACAATCTGGTTACCATTCTGGGGCCAACGGCTACGGGGAAAACCGGATTGGCTGCCCGTCTGGCCGCAGCGATCGGGGGCGAAGTGATTTCTGCTGATTCCCGCCAGGTTTACCGTGGAATGGACCTGGGAACAGGCAAGGATTACCGGGATTATTTTGTGAACGGCAGGGAGATTCCGGTTCATCTTGTTGACATTGAAGAACCGGGGGTTCATTATAATGTTTACCGTTATCAGGCCGATTTTATCAGGGTTTTTGAACGTCTCCAGTCACAGGCAAAATTTCCTGTTTTATGCGGGGGAAGCGGATTATACCTCGAAGCGGTCCTTAAGAATTATAAATTGATACAGGTGCCGCCGAATCCTGGTTTGAGAAAAGAACTGGAGGGCAAATCGCTGGAGGAACTCACCGGAATACTGAAAAACTTAAAACCCAAATTACATAACAAAACCGATATAGAAACTGACCGGCGCGCGATTCGTGCCATCGAGATTGAAATGTATTCCCGTGAACATCCGGATTTGGATACTTCTATGCCCGAAATCATTAGTTTGAATATTGGGGTGGATTATGACCGCGATATACGAAGGAAAAGAATTTCGCAACGGTTGGAACAACGGCTGGAGGAAGGAATGCTGGAGGAAGTCCGGCGCCTGCTCGATGAGGGATTAACGCCGGGGCAACTTATTTATTACGGACTCGAATACAAATACCTCACCCTGCACCTGACTGGTGAACTGTCATACAACGAGATGTTTCAGAAATTGGAAACAGCCATTCACCAGTTTGCCAAACGCCAGATGACCTGGTTTCGGGGAATGGAGAAGCGCGGTACCAGAATTCACTGGATTGATGGAGATCTGGCCGTCGATGAAAAGGTAGAGCGAATTCTATCCCTTCTGTCGTGACATAGGAACCGTTTGCTTTGAACGTTTATTAAGGAGCTTTTCGATCAGGCGATTATTCGGTTTGCGATGCTGGACGTTTTCTCCATTCCAGTTTTGCACGGATCAACTCTTTAAGGTCGTTTTCACGGACCACGCTGCAGAGGTGGCTGTGTTCATTAAGTACCTGTTTTTTTACAGCCAGCCGGTCGGTGGGCATGCCTTCCTTTAAAAAATTGACCTCCAGACCGGCCAATTCCCACTCTTCATGAAAGGTGAATGCATAACTGTCGATGATCCGTTCAAGGTACCGGCCGCTGTTGAAATGCTGATTGATGTCGATTTCATTGAATACAACGTGGGAAAAGTGCAGGTTTTCATCAGACTGAGGGGATTTCACCCGTGGTGCGTTGATGCCGAAGACGCTTTCGGCATATGCGGGGAATTCTTTAAAATCTGTCAGTCTTACAATCCGGCGGGTATTGGCATCCAGGATTAACCAACTGCTGGTAGCCCGTATAATGTTCCTGTTTTGGTAATCCACAAAATTGAAATCGCGGTAGCCGAAAAAACCATCGGTACCGCGCGACCAGGTCTCCAGTGTAAAATCCTCAGTCCATCCGGGGCGCCGGTCAATTTTGACGCACAATCGCGAAAGTACCCAAAACTGGTTTTTCTTTTTTAGCTGGTTGTACCCAAAACCAAGAATATTGGCATGTTCCCAGGCTATTTCCTGCATCTGCCAGAACATAAAAGAAGTGGACAATTTTCCGAAACGGTTGATAAAATAGGATTTTGTTGAAAGGTTTTGCTTGTGTTTCATGCTGTTGGATGCCGGTTTATTTTATTGACCTGAAGCCTTAGGCTTAAACTTTTCTGCAAATTTATTGTTCGGTTTTGAAATACAAATGGTTTTAGCCAATTTTGCATAAAATTTAAATATTACTTATGGGGGGGATCATCATCAAAACACCAGAGCAGATTGAGGGAATTCGTAAAAGCAGCCGTTTGGCCGCACAAACCCTTGATTATGCTGAGCAGTTTGTGAAACCAGGGGTTCATACAGATTTTATAGATCAGAAAATTGAAGAATTTATTGTGGCTCACCAGGCAATTCCTGCCCCCAAAGGATATAACGGATTTCCCAAAGCCAGTTGCATCTCCCCCAATGAAGTGGTTTGTCATGGAATTCCTTCTGAAAATACGGTGTTAAAAGAAGGCGATATTTTAAATATTGATATCACAACCATTCTTGATGGTTTTTATGGTGATACCTCGCGGATGTTTACCGTTGGGGAAATCTCCACTGAAGCCAGAAACCTGATAGATGTTACCCGCCATTGTCTTGATTTGGGCATCCAGCAAGTAAAACCCGGAAATTATTTTGGAAATATTGGCTTCGTTATCAATCGTTTCGCAAAGGCTCGTGGTTACAGTGTGGTTTACGAATTTTGCGGACATGGGGTGGGCCTTCAATTCCATGAGGAACCCCAGGTGGACCATACTTCCCGTAAAAATAAGGGACCGAAAATGAAACCAGGCATGATTTTTACCATTGAACCGATGATTAACCAGGGGAGGGCGTCTACCTCCATCGACAGAGAGGATGGCTGGACAGCCCGGACAATCGATAAAAAACTATCTGCACAATTTGAACATACCATCTTGGTTACACCTACAGGTTATGAGGTGCTTACCGATATCCACGAAGATTACGAACTGACATAAAAAAGAGGCAGGCCCTTCCAGGCTGCCTCTTCCCATTGTTTGTTTTCTGACTTATCTTTTTCTGTTTTCTTTTTTAATTCCAGTAGCGGTAATCCAACATCCAACTTTCAATTTTCAATTCCGGATCTTTTTGTTCTTTCACAATAAAGGTTCTGGTTCCGAATTTCTTTTGAGAAGCATGAGGTTTAACGTTGTCACTGCGGTCTGATGTTTTTTCCCTGTTTTCTTTTTTGGCTTTGAATACTTTTTCGTTAACCATCCACTCTTCCATCTCCATGGCCTCCTCACTGCTGTTTTCGATGTTTATTTCGCTGAAAAAATTGCGTTCAGCGACCATCCATTCTTCCATATCAAGGGCCTTTTCTGATTCCAAGTCTACAGAAACGGAAGCATAAAAATTGGTTTCGTTGGTCATCCAGTTTTCCAGTTCCAGGGTATTTTCGATTTCTTCTTCCAGCATTGCGTTAAAGGAATTCATGCTGTTTCCATTTGCAAAAGAGAGGTTCGAGATGGCCAAAGCGATGGCTAAAATTGTTGCTGCAACTCCTGTTGATTTCCCGTTTGTTTTCTGAACATTGTTTCTTGTTTTCATGGTTTTTTCTCCTTTTTGTTAATGATGATTTTTTTTGTTTCTGTTTTTAAGACGATGCTTTTTTGATTTCGTTACACTTTTATAGAACTTTTTTTTGGATTGTACCGTTTTTTACCCTGTTGTTTGTTATGCAAATATATGAATAAAAAATAATACTATGCAAAACATAGTACTAATTTTTTTGAATTATTTTGAAATTTTTTTCATTGTTATTGATTTTCAGGCTAATAGAAAATTTGTTTTTTGCTTTTTTTCTCAGGGACCTTAATGGATGGATAACCAGGTGGAAAAAATGGCCGGTATATTTGTTACCCCATCAAACACCAAAACGTTAGCTCCATTGATTTTTTTACGTCTTTGATTCGTTTCGGGGGGTAGGCTTAAACTTATGCAGCGGATTAGAAATTAAGACAAAAAAATCTTTTCTTTGTGCAAAAGAAAGAGAGATGGGAAAGAAACGCGTGAATGTTGTGACCATGGGATGTTCCAAAAACCTGGTCGATTCCGAAGTATTGCTGAATCAATTGGAGCGGGATGAATTTGAAGTTGTTCATGATTCATCGGAAACCGGTTTTGATGCCGTTTTCGTAAATACCTGCGGTTTTATTCATGATGCCAAGCAGGAATCGATTGATATGATTCTGGATTATGTGGAGGCAAAGAAAAGGGGTGATATCGGGAAGCTCTTCGTTATGGGGTGTTTATCTGAAAGGTATCAGAAGGATTTGGAGCAGGAAATTCCGGAAGTCGACCGTTATTTCGGGAAATTTGATTTAAAAGCGATGGTGGATGAGTTGAAGGTGACCTACCACCCCGAATACATTTACGAACGAAAAATCACCACTCCTTCCCATTTTGCATATCTGAAAATTTCAGAAGGATGTAACCGCTCCTGTTCTTTTTGCGCCATTCCGATGATGACCGGGCGTCATAAATCACGAACCATCGAAAGTTTGGTGAAAGAGGCACGCTATCTTGCCAAAAAGGGAGTAAAAGAAATTTTGCTGATTGCGCAGGAATTGTCCTATTACGGAATGGATATTTATGGCAAAAACCAACTGCCGGAGTTGATTGATAAGATTTCTGAAATTAAAGGAATAGAATGGATAAGGCTACACTATTTATATCCCACTAAATTTCCATATGAGATTTTACCGGTGATGCGCGATAACCCGAAGGTATGCAAATACCTGGATATGCCGTTGCAACATATTGCAAATCCGGTACTGAAGAATATGTTGCGCCATGTAACCCGCGAAGAAACCGAAACGCTCATCAAAAGAATAAAAGAGGAAGTGCCCGGTGTGATTTTGCGCACAACCATGCTGGTTGGGTTTCCGGGAGAAACGGAGGCCGATTTTGAGGAGCTGAAACAATTCATCAAAGAAACAAAATTTGAGCGACTGGGTGTTTTTCCGTATTCACACGAGGAAGGAACCTACGCCTCCAAAAAATTTACCGATGATGTGCCGGAAGCGTTGAAGCAAGCACGCGCCGATGAACTTATGGAGATTCAGCAGCAGGTTTCTGCCGATCTGAACCAACAGAAAATCGGACAGATGTTTATAGTGATCATCGACCGCAAAGAAGGTGAAAAATACGTTGGAAGGACGGAATTCGATTCACCGGAAGTGGACGGAGAGGTGCTTATTTCATCTTCTGCAGAACTAAACAAAGGCCAATTTTACCAGGTAAAAATCACCGGCGCCGAAGATTACGATTTGTATGGAGAAGTGATTGATTGAACTCGTTGGTTTATTCTTTTATCTGATTAAAATTGTAAGTTTTCTATGGTATCAGATGGAACTCGCATGAATTTTAATCATCCTCGTTTGTGTTAAAAATTACCATCCTCGTTTCTGCGATATTTCAACTTCACATTACTTCCCAAATAAATATATAATCGACAACTGCTGCTGCTGGTCCAAATCGCTCCAGTCGATGAGATGAAAAGAGAGGTTAAACCGTCCTGAAACCCTTTTGTGGTTGATAAAATACCAGATGACGTCGGTACGCCAATAGTTTTCAGCACGGTAGAAGCGGTCACCGTAGGCAAACCGGTGGCTTGCGCCTGTACTCAAAACCGATTTCAAGCCGTAATTGTTGTATCTGCCTGTTGCCTCCATAAAAAAACCGGTTTGGCTCTCAAACCCATCTGTCACACTCCGTTCCCTGAAGGATGAATTCAATATTCCGGCTTTTACCACTCCGGTAAAGGGAGCATTTTCTCCTGTTTCAATTCCGCCGCGTAGAGCATAACCCAGGTAATCTTTTATGTGATCACCGGGGATATCGATGGCGGGACCTGCATCGTGAAACAGGAGTAAAAAGTTTTCGATAAACAGGTTTTTATGAAATATTTTACCTGAGAATCCAGCCATAAAATTTTCGCGGTCAGTATTGGTTTGCCGGCTCACCCAGTCTACAAAACCTTTTTGCCGGCCCCATTCCCACTTGATTTCGCCGAGTAACCCCTCAATATTCGGACGGTAATAGAGCAGGGTATCGGTAAGCATGGCAAGCGGAAAATCAATCCTGCCTCTTCGCGGGAATGCACCAAAAAAGAACGTTTTTCGTTTTTGGTGAAATTGGTAATAGAGGGTAAGTTTGGGCTTATGGTAATCGAGGTCACTGCCAAATTCCAGCAACTGGCTTAATCCTCCGCGTATGCGGTGATTCCCTGATTTAACCCCTGCCTCAAACGCCCCGCGACTCCCCAGAATGGTTTGAGGCATGGCCATGTTGCTAAAGTATTCCCGGTTATCGCCAATTCCTTCATACACGATTTGGTATTCAACATTTTGGCCCGTTGAGTTCAGGAATAACAACGGAAAAAAAATAAAAACAACCACGGTTCCCGATATATAATCTGTTCCTGATGGTGAAACATGTACCTG
>CAYTDH010000018.1:0-22337 GCA_964436325.1 uncultured Tangfeifania sp. | reverse complement strand
CATTCCACTTGCATGTTTGCATATCAGTGTTTTTTTCGTACCCATGTGAAAAGATAATTGAAATGCATATCATCTATTAAGGTTTTGGTTTCTTTTTTTATCTTTAAAAACTACAAAACCATATCTTTCAATAAACTCATTGTATTCATCTTCCCAGGTTTTCTTTTTATGATGTTCTTCCTGGTTTAAAATATATTCCTTTACCTTATCAATCTGAGATTCACTCACACTTATAGCAAAATATTCCTTTTGCCAGTTTAGTTTCACACGGCTTAAGTCGCTCCTGTTAAACCAAAAAGATGATTCTCCTTTGATCAATTGCATAACATTCTCCACCGTTTGATTATTTTTCAACCGGAATAAACAATGCACGTGGTTATGGTGTCCGCCAACTGTTTCTATCAAAATTCCTTTGGAAAGGGCGTTTTCATAAATATGATCAAATAGATCTTGCCTAATTTCCGAAGAAAGAATGGGTTTTCGGTTTTTTACCGTCCACACAGCATGTATCCAGATTTTTACGTAAGACATATTACTCTATTTTTATTATCCTTTTCATTTGTCTGCCTTCAAATCGGTTCTTTTTTACACCGGCGCTTTAGCCCGGTGAGGTGGCACACTACTTTTTTTTAGCTTTAGCGTTTAAGCCCTTAACGGCTAAAGCCTTTTCTATCCGGGGATTTTCTCTGATCACCGGGCTGAAGCCACGGTGTAAAAGATCCCCTTTTCAATTGCCATAATCCATTCCACTTGCCTGCATGTATTACGATCCCTTTTCCTACCGTTGCTTTAAAGCCGCGATATGAAAGATCTGCTAACCCTATTTCCATGATCCTTTTCATTTGTCTGCCTTCAAATCGGTTCTTTTTTACACCGGCGCTTTAGCCCGGTGAGGTGGCACACTACTTTTCTTTAGCTTTAGCGTTTAATTTCCCGACAACCTGAACCGGATGGTTTCTTTTCCGTCTTCAACCGTCCAGGCGGGGATACGTAATTCGATGCGCTTCAACCCTTCAATTTGCCGGTCAAGTTCCAGGGGGGCCGGGTACAGGGAAACAACCGACAAAGAAAAATCAGGATGGGACTGGTTTTCCAGCTTCAGTTCTTTTCCGTCTTGCCGGAGCAAGGCCCCATTTCCGGTAATTTCAACATCAGCCGTTGTCATCAACTGCCAGGTAATCCACTCTGTAGCTTCCGAGGTTTCAATATTGTCCTCAACAACCAGCGATACAGGACCGTCCTTCTTAAAAGTACGCTGCGCACTTTTGAGTTGCCCTTCAAAAGTCGGCGAGAAATCAATGGTAGCTTCCGGAGTGGGCCCGGGCTTAAAATCAACGATATTGGCTTTTCCGTCCACCACGTGAAGCTGATCATTTACAGTAATGGTACTGTGCCCGTAGTTATTTTTGGTCAGGAGTGTCCAGCGTTCGCAATCCTGACAGCGTCCCCACAGATTAAACCCCGTTTTTTCCAAAGCATGGTAACTTTGATTTCCGGGATCAATCACCCAGCGGACGCCATTGAGTTCAAAAATAAAGGAACCTCCGTCCATATTACCGTGGTTCACGGTTCCGCGACCTCCTTTTCCACCAAAATAATAGTGGTGAGAATCGTCTTCACCGCCGGTAAAAAAAACGATGGGGTTGGCACCATCGCCTTTCCAGGCTGTCGGCACTTCCTGTTCGCCTTTTGGCTCATATTGGGCTAACCAAACAAGAGCAGACCCGGCAAGTCTTGACAACTTACCCATCTCTCCGGGAGGGCGCAGGAAACGTTCCTTTTCAAAAAAGGTTTCATTGCCTGTTTTAGCAGCAAACCAGGCAAGCACCGCATCGCCGTTCTCACTGCGTTTATCCCCGCAATCGGCAAAATTGTAATACCATCCCGAGGGAGCCACAGAGAGGACCCGAAAGGTGGCACTCTCTTTGAACGCAGGATAATCGGCCATACCAAAATCAGTTCCGAAAGCACTTTCAAACATCGCAGCGGTCACCACGGAAAAACGGGTACCGTAACTCCAGTAGGTTGACCCTTCGGGGTATACTCCATCCGGACCGTATTCCACAAGGGCATGAACCATTCCGTCGATGGCTCTGTGGATGGTCTGGGCTGCCAGTTCCGGTTCCTCTTCGGCAACGGCGATGGCTGCAGCAACCATTCCGCCATTGCATACCTGATTCCAGTTATTGGTACCATAGGCCCAGCCGGGATTTTTCCCGCTTTCGGGCCAGCTGGGTTCGAGTCCTTTCTCAATGAGTGCTTTTTTGGCCAGTTGAATGGTCGACCGGGGTAAATCCCCTGCTGTCCAGTCAAGCGCAAAGGCAACAGCCATGGACATCTCAGCCACATCGAGGAAATGCGACGGGTTCCAGTCCGAAAAGTTGCAGACAGCCACCACCTCATCGTTTATACGGTCCAGAATAACTTTGTCTTTCTCCATCCGGTAAACCATTCCGAGCATGTTCATGCGCCAAAGCATCTCCCGTGAAACCGATAAAAGGCGCCGGCCTGTTTTAATCCGCTCGAGCAGCGGCTTTTTCTGTACCTCGACGGCATTTAGTTTTATGGCTTCATACATGTTCTGAATAACCGGATCGTTTTTTAAATCCTTTTTCAACTCGCGTTCAATCTTCCGGTTAAGGACAAGCCGCGGTTGTTTTTTTTGAAGGTTCTTTTTCAGGTATTCTACCGTAATCGGGTTCTGCAATTTGGGAATGCCTTCTTCTTCTGGAAAAGAGGAGGCATTTCCATTTTGTACCGGTAACAGAAAAATCATCGTGATAAATAATCCGGCGAAAAGTTTCAGTTTTGTTTTCATTTTTAATTGGTTTTAGATGTTATTATTTCATTTCTTTTAAAGGCTAAAGCCTTATTTCCTTTTGCAATTGTCCAGTCACCGGGCTGAAGCCACGGTGTAAAAGAACCGCTTTTCGATTGCCTTATCCATTCCACTTGCCTGTTTGCATATCAATCCCTTTTTCTTTCGGGACTTTGAAGCCGCGGTGTAAAAGATCTGCTAACGCTATTTCTATTATCCTTTTCATTTATCTGCCTTCAAATCGGTTCTTTCTTACACCGGTGCTTTAGCCCGGTGAGGTGGTAGGCCACCTTTTTATGAGCTTTAGCGTTTAAGCTCTTAATGGCTAAAGCCTTTTCCCTCCCAGACTATTCACTGACCACCGGGCTTAAGCCGCGGTGTAAAAGATCCGCTTTTCAATAGTCCATTTTCCATTCCATTAGCCTGTCTCCAATACAATTTCCTTTTTTTTACCGGACCAGGGCCGGGGTGGAAATGACTCTTCGCTCTCCGTTTTCCAAAACCTCAATTTCCGTTTTTCCGGATTCTCCTTCAACCCGGGTGATTTCAATCTCAGGAACCTCTCTTTCATAAGGGACCACCAGCGTTACAAAATGAATTTGACGCTGATTTTGACTTTTCTCCTGCCGGAAACGGAAGGCCGGGCGTGGCTGTTTTTTGGTATATTCAAAAGAAACCCACCCTTCTTCCTCTTCCAGTTTTACACCATCGTTTAAGCCAGCCCTGATGAAAATATTCCAGCCTTCGCGAAAACCGGAACGGACCGAATTATTTTCGCGATCAAAAATCCTGTCTGCCGAGGAAGCAGGCGCATCTCCCGCACCCGGTGCGAGTTGAAAATGGATATCCACATTCCCGGTTGCCTGGCCAATGGCATCATCAACCACTATGAAATAGCGTTTGTCCACAAAAAACACCGAACGGCGGTGCGTTAAATCCTCATAACTCTTGTTTTCCACCACCAGAATATCCATTTCCTCTCCGGGTTTCCACAGCAACAGTTTTGGGGCATACGCCGAATTTTCGCCATTCAGTGTTAAGGTCTGATGCACTTTGGTTTGGCGAAACCAGGCACGGCCCTCAGGGTCTCCGCTGTAGATATAGCTTCCGGCGTCGGGCATCAGGTTCCTTCCTCCGGCATAAACATCAAAGGTTCCGTTATCGGGCTGGCAATGGCCTCCCCCATCGGGTCCGCATTTAAGGACCAAACAAACCGCATCTTTCATCCAGTCACTGCGCATGGAATACAATCCGCTCTTTTTTAAGGCGTATGCTGTAGAAGCCGGTTTCTCCCCTTTTCGACCATTGGTAGCAAGGTATAAGAAATCAGGCCGGTCAAAAAAATCAGCCCATTCGAGAAAACGATCGCTGTGCTGTCCCGGTTTTCCTGCCCAGGCATCTCCAAACTGCACATTCGTGCCGTCTGGCAGACCCAATTTCATGGGAACCTCACACATTCTCTCCACGATTTGGAGATAAGTTTCGGGGAATGCCCCATCAAGCCCGTTCATCCGGGCCAGTTCGAAGGTCCGCATAAACCAGCGGATACAACCCAAATGATATCCCATTGCCAGTTCCCGCTGATGGCCGTCGGGATAAACCTGAAGCGTTATTTCCCGGTTTAGTCTTCTGATGGCCTCGTCACGCCACTTTTCGGCCTGTTTGAATTCAGGGAATGTCATAGAAATGAAGGCCATCCCTTCAGCCTCCATCAATCCCCAGTTGCTTCCCGAGCGGTAAACTGTCATCAGGTATTCAGCATGCTCATACAAACTGTTCAAAAAGGCCACAAGCACCTCTTCGTTGAAAGAGGGTGAATCGATAAACCGCCGGTAATGATTGGTCCAGCTATGACCACGGATACCGGCCTCGATAGAGCGCCAGGCATATCGGTGTTCTTCGTCGCGGGGATTTTTCCGGGTCCAGTCGATGAGTTGCTCACCCCATTCCCGGGCATATTTTTCGTCTCCGGTCTGGGCATAAACTTTTGCCATTGAATTCCAGAAATACATCCGGTTAAGCTGCCAGACCCACTCCATATCGGGAACAGGACGGGAATTCCAGTTGATGTCTTCACCACAAAAATAAGACGGATAGGCCCGCTGACCGATAAAAACATGTTCAAGCGCATCATTGGCTATCTTAAAATCCGCTTCATTTGCCAGATTTCCAGGCCGTTTTGTTTTACCTACGCGTTTGACCGGATGGTTGACTGTTTGTCTTTGCTTGTAATAGTTGAGCAGTTCCCGGGCTGCGTTTCCCGGATTTCCCAATGACTGTTTTACTTTTTCAAGGCCTTTTTCAAATAAGTCTAACCGGTTAAGAAGTTTTTTTGTTTCTTCTGGCGGTTGTGCAACACCGGGTTCAACTAAAAAACAGAAAAACAGAAGAAACAGGAAAAGTTTCTTTCTGATTTTGGGTTGAACTTTTATTTCGGCATTGATTTTCATTTGTAAGTAAGTATTAATGGCTAAAGCCTTTTTCAATTCATTCCTATCACGGTGCAAAAACAATTCAATTTTTTACGCCATGCTTTAGCTTGGCGATAATGCAATTTACAGTTTTCTAATGGCTTTAGCCTTTAATTTTCCTGTTAATGGCTAAAGCCGACTTCCATTCTTCATGAAATCACCGGGTTAAAACCCGGTGCAAAAGATTTTTCAACTTTTCAAATTTTAACACAGCCTGAAAAGGACGGTGCAAAAAATAATTTCAATTCATTGTTTTCTATAGAAGCGCTCACTTTAAAAAAAACAAAAAGTGAAAACAAAGCCGCAACCCATCGGTTGACGGACTACGGCTTTGATCTAAACTAACTATGAACAAAAATTGTTTGTTATGTCAACATCGCCACCTTTCTTTAGTTCCAGCCCGGTGTTTGTTCTATTGCCGGATTTTGTGAAATTGCACTCAGCGGAATCGGCCATAAATAGTGTTTACTTTCGTCGAATACTGGATTTGCCCAGTCGGTTCCCTGGTACACATCAACATAATCAATGCCGTCAACTGAAGTGGTTTTAACCACTGCTTCTCCTTCCGGGTCAATTTCAGCTCTCATAGCTGCATCGAAACGAATGCCCAAGTCAGGAGTTTCCAGTTTTTTACCCTGTTTCCAACGTCTCAGATCATCGTAACGGAATCCTTCCATAAACAGTTCAATGCGGCGTTCACGGCGGATTTCAACAATTAATGAAGAAACACCGTCATTCGCATAACGCGGGTCCATTGGCGGATTCAAATCGAGGTGCGGCATATTAACACGGTCACGCAACCTGTTAATTGAAATATCCAAATCGGCCTGTGTAATGGTACCCAGTTCAGCCATAGCTTCAGCATAATTCAGTAAAGCTTCTCCAAACCTCATTATGATTGCCGGAGTATCAGAAGAATTATAACTGGCAAATGATGCGATGGGCTCAAAAACCTTAGAAATGGAGTAACCGGTTTCAGAAGCCTGACCTCCCATCCCCGAAACTCTTGGGTATGTACGGGTCTGGTCATTCCGGTTCCATTGCCAGCGTTCCACATCATCCGGATGTAAAATAGTTTGACGCAGTCTGGGATCACGGTTTTCAAAAACATCTCTGATTGAGGCATCTCCCTGGTATTGATCAGAGAGTGTAATTGGCAATCCATCAGCGCAAAGGTAATCTTCCACCAAACTTTTGGTTGCCCCTCCGTTGTAGCTGCGGTGGTAACTTTGCACGTGATTGGTAAATACTCCCAATTCGTAACGTCTCCAGTACATCACTTCAGGTACGCCGGTTAAATCAGACCGGATTTTATGCATGGCCTGGTAATCGTTTTCAGGGTCACCGGTTGAATACAGGTCATAAGGCCCGTCATCCATCAGTTCTTTTGCAGCCGAAGCGGCTTCCTGCAACCACATATCGGCATCGGAACCAACACCGTGGTATTTTCTCCAGGTTCCTTCGAATAAACAAACCCTCGATTTTATTAACAAAGCAGCCCAGCGGTTTAACCGGCCAGGCCCACCACCATCTCCCCAGTCATCGGGAAGCCACTGGGTGGCAAAATTCAAATCTGCCAGCACATTATCCATTACGGTTTCACGGTCATCCAGCGGTGCATACAACTTTTCTGAATCGATATTTAATTCAGTGTCTACCCACGGAGCACGGCCAAATTTTGAAATTTTGTCGGCATAAAACCAGCCGCGGAAAAGCCGGGCTTCACCCACATATTTATTTACTGCAGCTTCTGCCACACCATTTTCAAGCGCTTTGCCGTGGTTATCCATAAATATGTTGATGGTACGGACAAAGCCCCATCCATCGTTTTGCCAGCCAAACCACTGCGGACCGGAAGGTATGTTATGTTTTCCTGCACGTACCTGCTGGAAACGTTCATGCCTTGAAGCCCGAGGTGCAATATTATCGGTAAATTCATCCTGGTACCAGAGGCTCCAACGATGACTGTTGAAACCGTCATGATGACCCATTAAAATCGGCACCGCATTATCGTTTCGGGCCAGGTCGTAAATCCGGTTGTTATAAACCATGAGGTCGTTTTCCGTATTCCAGAATGTTTCGTTACTGATCCTGTCAAGCGGATACCTTTCCAGGAAATCGTTGTTTAGCTCACAACTGTAAATAAGTGTGACCAACACTATCAAACTTAACTTTATGATATGTTTTTCCATTTCTTATTCTTTTAAAAGTTATTAAAATGTAACCTTAACACCAAGTGAATACACTTTGTCGAAGTAATACTCCTGAGTAACTGTTGAAGTTTGTTCAGGATCGAGCGGTTTATGCATACCTGTAATGGTAAACAGATTCATGCCCGACAAATATACCTGTGCCCTGCTCATTCCAATTTTTTGGGCTACAGTTTCAGGCAACCAGTAACTTAAGGTAATGTTTTTCAGGCGCATGTAAGCAGCATTCTGCACAAAACGCGATTGCGGAATGATGTTCTTTTTTGTATTGGTACCGATGTGCGGAGCGGCAAAATATGCATCCGGGTTATCCGGGCTCCAGCTTTCCTCTAAATACCATTTTTCGATATGCCCGGCATTAAACGGGTAAAAGGCGTTCCAGTTTCCGTTTGACGGAAGATAATCGCGTTTCATCCTTCCCTGGAAAAAGAGGTTCAATGTCAAATCTTTATACTGAAAATCAGGATTGATACCAAAAGTATATCTTTCGGTTGAATTTCCGATAATCTGCCTGTCGCCCGGATCATCAATTGTGTTGCTACCTGCATCAATTTGTCCGTCGTCGTTCACATCTTGGTATTTCATATCACCTGCTTGCCAGTTGGCACCAACACGCGACTGGTCGGCATGTTGCGCCACTTCCTCATCGGTCTGGAAAATACCTTCGGTAACATAACCCCAGATTTCCCCGACTTTCTGGCCTTCACGCCATTCGGACAAGGCACCGGTTGGATTATCGTATTTCGTAATTTCCGATTGGTTATCAGCAAGGGCAAGGGTAAAACTGTAAGACATATCCTGTCCGATACGGTTACGCCATGTAACGGCCAGTTCCCATCCCGTAGTTCTTAAGTCGGCCGCATTGGATTGGGGTGCAGAAGTACCGAGTAATGAAGGAAATTCCACATCCATTAGCATGTCTTTGGTATCACGCTGAAACACGTCAATGGCTACGTCCAACCTTTGGTCTAGAAGCGTAATATCAAGCCCGATATTTTGGGTTGCAACCGTTTCCCAGGTTAAACTAGGACTCACCAGGCCTGCCGGAGAAACAAACGGAATACGCCCGGCCGAAGACATCATGTAGGGTGATGTACCGGTACCCATGGTTGAAATATACGGATAAAGAATAGCATTCCCGTTATTATCAACCAAAAGTTGATTCCCAAGTGTCCCAAAAGAAGCCCGAACCTTCAAATTATCGAGCCAACTGCTTGCAGCATCCATAAACGGTTCGTTGGATAGTCTCCAGGCCACTGAAACCGACGGAAAGAACCCAAAACGATCATCCTGTGGAAACCGGGATGTACCGTCGTAACGGCCATTGGCTTCCAGCAGGTACCGGTCTTTATAACTGTAATTCAATCGGTAAAAGATACCACGCAATGACAGGTGAGACCGGCTTCCGTAGGTTTCCTGGGTGCCGGTGGTGGCGCTGATATCGGTAATCAGCGGAGTAATCAGGTTAGCAGCCCTTGCTCCTACATAAGTGTTTTTGCCCCATTCCTGGTTAAACCCGACCATGGCTTTAAGGTAATGATCAGTCAACTCTTCGAAAGTATATTCAGCATATGCATTCATTACATAATACTGGTCATAGTTAGACCAGTTCCGAATCCAGTCGCTGCCACTAAATCCATTACCCATTTGCAGGTTGGTGAGATCAGTATTCTGAATTCCTTCAATTTTACTTGCCACATCCTGCCGTTCCCTGTGATAGGTGCTGTATGAGAAATCTCCCCTAACAAGCAATCCTTTTAACGGAGTAAGGGTTAAGCCCTGTTTCATAAGCATTCTATGTTCGGTTTCCACATTGCGACCTCCTTCTTCCCAGTATGGTATGGCATTCAGACTCAGAAAATATTTCCCAATGTAAGGTTCATAATTTTCCCTGTCGCCGGGCTCGAGATAAGAAGGCAGATCGGGGAAAGTAACCATATGGTTGGGCTGCACCCTGGCAAGAGAATTAATGTTTACGTCCCAATTGTAAAAATGCGGCTGGTCGTTGTGCTCTGCACTCCAGTTTATCTGGCTGTCCATGGTTAACCAGTCAGCAATTTCATAATCACCCTTCATTAACACATTGTATCTTTTGTACATGTAGTTTTTGTCGCGGGGAAGTTCTGCCCAACCTTCCTTATCGAGGAATCCGAAAGAAACGTAATAGGAAGCTTTTTCTGTTGCACCCGAAATATTCAAATCATATTTCTGCTGATGCGAAAAGTCGGCAATGGTCATATCTTTATAATCGGTATAACCATAACGGCGAAGATTTCCCTGATAGACCCCCCATTCGTTTTCAAAAGTGGGATTTTCACTCCAGCGCTGAAATCCTTCCAGGTAATCATCATCGTACCTTGGATTTCCGTTTGTTCTGATTGTAGCCTGGTTCCATGCCAACGCAGCTTTGTAAGGATCATTTTCCGGGTCGATTAAAGAAATGGGAACGGTGGCTGACTGCTCGGTTGCCAGCGTAACCGACATTTTACCCAGTTTCCCGGTTTTCGTTTCTACCAGAATTACACCAAAAGCAGCCCTGGCTCCGTAAACTGCAGCAGCAGCGGCATCTTTCAGAACGGTAACACTTTCAATGTCATTGGGATTGAGTTTGTCCATGTTGCCCGGCACACCGTCAATTAAAATGAGTGGATTACCACCGTTAATGGATTCATAACCCCTGATGTTAAAGTCGGCAGTGCGGGTAGGATCTCCATTCCGGATGGAAATATTCAGGTTGGGAATAACCCCCTGCAAACCCTGCCCGGCAGAAACAATGGGCCGGTTTTCCAGCCTTTCGGCGGTTGCCATCCCCACAGAACCGGTGAGGTTGGCTTTCTTTTGGGTACCGTAACCGATGGCTACAACTTCTTCCAGTCCAATGGCTTCAGTCTCCATCGTGATATCAAGGGTCGTTTGATTACCAACGGCCACTTCCTGGTTTTTCATCCCGACAAATGAAAATACCAATGTAGCATTTGAACTGACATTCGACAAGGAATAATTCCCATTCCCTTCTGTTACGGTCCCTGTAGTAGTCCCTTTAATGATGACAGAAACCCCTGGAAGGGGAAAACCATCCTCATCTGTAACATTCCCTGTTATGGTTTTCTCTTGAGCATAAGCCCCAAACGCTACCATAACTAAAAAGAAACACAGCAAGATAGCGCTGGTTACTTTTTCCATTCCTTCTTTGTTCTTCATGAATAAATCGTTTTTTGGTTAATAATTAGTATAAAGCTTAAAGTAATAAATAGAAGTGCATAAGTATATGAGCCAACCCCTGAAGTCATGGCTGGCCTCCTTTTTGAATATGAAATCTGAATTGAAAAATAATTTGTGGTGTCGCAAAAAACACCTCCTTAACCAACGAATCAGGGAAAAATTTTTGGGAAAAATTGTATTGTTCATAAGTTTTAAAGTTCTGCCAGGTTTTCAACACACAACAAAAAGGAATCCCCTCTTTCAACAAGGAAGATTCCTTATAATTAAACTAAACCAAACGATGCAAATTATATTCTTCATATTTTCCTCTTAACAATCATTATCTTTCTAAAGCTAGGTGCAATCGATTGCACAATCGATTGCACAATTATAATCAAAGTTTATTGCCAAAAAAATGTTAAAAAACATAAAACCCAACTAGCCTCTCACAAAAAGCTGAAATTAAATTAGTTGTGATGAAAAATCCAGACAAAAAATTTCTTTCTCTGAACATCAATTAAAAAGAAGAGACCGTATGGCTAAAATGCACCATCCGGTCCCTTCTTGAAAACAACTCATCTAATAAACTACCCCTCAAACCGTTCGAATCCATTTCCTGCTCATCCATCCTTCAACTTCTGTCTTCACGAAAACCCAGTCGTCCTGTGTTTTTTCCAGTTTCAGACGTGTTCCTTTGGGGAATGGATCGGAAACCAGCGAAGCCTGACCGGAAGGTTGAGACCGGATATTCAGGTAATCGGCTGTAACCACTCCTTTCGCTGCCGGGCCTTCTTCCTCCTCCTCGGCCCCCTCCTCTCTTCTGCCCAGCAACACTTTACTTTGCAAAAATGCCAGGGGAAAAGCAGGGCCAGGATCCCTTTTTCTTTGAGGTGCTATATCTTCATGGCCCAGGATTTCAGAGATATGATAATTTTCCATCAGGGCCATACATACCTCCTCTACCATTTCAATCTGCACCGAAGGATAGGCTTCCCATGCTTTTTCTTCCCCTTCATGTTTGTGCTTTGCCAATACAACCTCTTTTTCAGGGACTTTCTTATCAAACCAGGTATAGAACCCGTCTGCCCTCCGGGTGAGGGGGCCTGCATTGTCTATTTCAATGCCGATGCTGTACCTGTTCAGGCCCGAACGGCCTTTCCAGGAGCTGTTCCCTGCATGCCAGGCCCTGATATTGAATGGAACCAACTGAATGATTTCTCCGGTTTTGCCAATAATAAGATGAGCAGAAGCTATGGCTTTTGGATTTTTCAGCCAGCGGGCGGAAGAATTCAATGAACTCCCGGCAGTGTAATGAATGACAATCGTGTCGGGAAGTCCGTTTTCAAAAGGTCCCGAAACATTGGGCGTTTCCTCAAAAGAGATTTTCACCCGGTTAGCGGGATCGACTAATTTATGATCTTCAATTTCCATCATCCTTCTGCATTTTTACGGTCCACCTTTTCTGCTCCTGACCCTGTGACAAGATTGGTCTTCTTATTAATGACCCCGAACTTTTCAGCAGAACGGCCAACACCATAAACGCCCACAACGGTTCCCCAGGCCCACCAGAACTCCTCGGGTAAATCGATGGAAGGCATCTTGTCCGGAGGAGTACCCACCATATAGGCGATGAGCGGAATCAACACATAAATCAAAAAGATAAAAATAATCCCGGCATAAATGATGGATGGACGGGCTCTTTTTGTATATAAATCGCCCTGGGCCAGTTCTGCTTTAATGACCTCTTTCCGGTCTTCCAGTTCCTCACGGTAAGTCTCTTCCAGTTCCGTCTCCAGCTTCAGAAGGCGGCTTTGCATTTCCAGTTTGAATTCCTGTTTCTCCTGTTTGGTTAAGGAAAAACGGTCGACGAGGTTACCGGCACTGTCGATGACCTCTGAGATGCCTTTGCTAAAGATTTTCTTAAAAATTCCCATTAGATTAACGTTTTTGTGATTTTATTACAAGTATTATTTGAAATTCTTTATCACGAAATCATATGCATTTCCAAAACAAATCTTCTCCACCATCTCTTGCGTTTCCAATCCAAACAGCAACCGGTCTTTATCGGGATCCTCCTCAATGGTTTTGATCAAATCATCTCCTAATTGCCCGAATTCCATTACCGTCGGATATTTATTTAACGGATCGATGAACCCATCAAAGTCGGTTCCCAGACAAAAGGTATTGGTTATTTCCTTTTTGGATTTCAGCTCCGGATCGTCAGCATCAATAACGGCAAGCATCATGGCTTTAATATTCTGCCAGACATAACCGGCATGGGTTTCTTCCTTCTTGGCATCGGCTTTGGAAACGCCGAGCACCCGCTGATCGAGGTTAATCCCAATCAATCCTTTCGATTTATAGATAAGGATTACATCCTCATCACACAGATTGATGTTCCAGTCATTGAATTTTTTCCCGTAACGTTCGGTAAAACGTTTATCGGTTTCTGTTTCCATTCCTTCAATGAGTTCATCCAGGGTTTTCTTACCCGAAAATGCCACATGACTGGCAACGACTGGTATAGGATTCGGGGTATTCAATGAAGGAACCACAAAATTCTCAAAATATTCCTTTCGTGAAACGGCATTCAGGTGTTTGACATCAATGAGGATTCGCCTGCCCATTTCGGCCGGTTTGTAGTTTCCTTCTTCATCAATGCTCAAAAACAACCGCAAAACTTTCAACCCTTTAGGGGTAAATCCGGAGAGGAGTCCTTCCGACTGGTCAAGCAATAGATTTCCGATATCAGGGATACTGTGTGCATGCCCTGCAAGGTCATTGTAAAAATGGTGGGTAAACGTGATAAAAAAGACGGGTGTATCCCAACCTTTCACTTCCATCACTTTTTCCTGAATCGACTCAAAATCATCCCCGCTATTAAAAACATTCGCCCCTTCGATGGTCAGGACAAAAACGGTTTTATCGCGTTCGATGGTATGTTTAACATGCTCTCCATCACGGGCGAGGACATAGGCCCCCCGGGCTTCCAGTTCCTTTTTCTGTTCAGGGCTTAATTTACGGCGGTTAAAAAAAATCCGTTTGGGAAAAGGGATGAAAAGACGGGATTCAGTGGTTTTATTATTCGTTTTATCGAGGTATTTTTTTTCCTCTTTGAGTTCCTCGAAATAATCATATTTATGGCTTTGCACAAAATTGATTCTCCGCAGGGGAATTTTCATATAAATGGCCTGAATGGCATCCCGGATAGCCAGACTTCCCTTTTTGTCATTGCCAATAAACAATAAAAACGTATTCAGGGCAACACTCGCTTTCTCATTCAAAGCATTGTCGCCCAGCCATTTCTTAAGGTTTTTGGCCACAACAGGAGAAGCATCCTTCCGCCCGGTAACCCAACCTTTCTCCAGGGGGTACAGCGATAAAAATCCGAGCTTCAATCCTCCGTGCGTTATTTTCGCCAAATCGCACTGCGAATAGGCGGCAGCTCTTTTCCCCTTTTCTCTTGCCCCGGGTTTTGAGAGCACAATCCACCAGGGATTGTACCTGCTTTTTTCTTCGGGTCTCCGGTGTTTGTGCAACCAGTTAAACGATCGCATGTGTGCATGACAATGCAGATCAGCAAATCGGGTAATTGTTGTCATATTATTTCGCATTATGCAGTTAATCAAAAAAGAACACCTCAATCATCCGGAGACAAAAACCGGGGTTTATCAAAACTGGTCTCCCGCATCAATCCACCTGGGTTAAAAGGACAAAAACAACAGAAACCTCTGATACACAAGTTAGTGAATTTTAAAGCAAAATGCAAGAAAAAAGGCAGGAATACCTTTGGGGAGGGAAATTACTTGTCATAGATTTTCACGGGGACCTCACCACGGGCCACCCGGAGGGCATTCATGGCAAGGGCCTGCAATTCGTCCTCACCAGGATAAGAAAAGACGGGGGCAATAAATCCGGCTTTTGATTTGACATACGCTTCCCATTCCGGGTCATGGGCCATCCCTCCGGTCAGGAGAATGGCATCCACATTTCCTTCGAGCACCACGGCCATTTCACCAATGGATTTTCCCACCTGATAAAACATGGCGTCGCGAATAAGCCGGGCTTTGGTATTCCCTGACCTGGCACTTTCAGCAACCTTTTGGGCATCGTGAGTTCCCAGATAGCCCACCAGGCCCCCTTCACCCACCACCATCCGCCGGATTTGCTCTTCAGAATATTTTCCGCTAAAGCAGGCGGTAATAAGTTGCCCCACCGGAAGGGTACCGGAACGTTCGGGGCTAAAAGGGCCTTCCCCGTCAAAAGCATTGTTGACATCAATCACCCGTCCTTTCCGATGGGCTCCCACGGAGATTCCTCCTCCCAGATGGACGACAATTAAACGGAGCGATTCGTAGGATTTTCCGGTTTTTTCTGCATGCAACCGTGCTGTGGCCTTTTGGTTTAACGCATGAAAGACCGAAAGCCGTTCAAATTGGGGATGTCCGGAAATACGGGCAACTTCCTGCATTTCATCGGTAACAACCGGGTCGGCGATGAAAGCCTCTGCTCGGGGAATCTGCAGGGCTATATAGTCGGCAAGTAAAGGTCCCAGGTTACTGGCATGCTGCCCCAGAATCCCTTCCCGGGCATGCGCGAGCATCCTGTTGTTTATTCGGTATACACCCGATTCCAACGGGTAAGTCAATCCCCCCCTACCAATTACCATTTTAATGGAATCCACCTCTATCCCCTCTTCAACCAAAGCATCGATAATAAATCCTTTTCTGAAATCGAACTGATCGATCACTTTCTTATAACTCAGCAGTTCATCCATGGAATGCCGGATGGTTTTGTTCAGCACACACTGCTCATCGAAATAAACGGCAAATTTGGTAGAGGTAGACCCCGGGTTTATGGCAAGAATTCGGTGCATTTTCGAAATGAACTTAGCTGATTAAGGAAGCCATGGCAATGGAATTCAGTTTGGTTTTTTCACTGTCGCCCCTTGATGATACAATGGCAGGAACCTTGGCTCCGGCAATAATCCCTGCCATCCGTGCATTGCATAATTTGGAATTGGTTTTATAAAATACATTGGCAGCATCGATATTCGGAAAAAGGAGACAATCGGCATCACCTGCAACGGGCGAAGTAAAGCCTTTTATGGTTGCTGACTGCCGGTTGATGGCAACATCCAGTGCCATGGGACCATCCACCTCCCCGCCCTCTATCTGTCCGTGTTCCGACATCTTGGCAATGGTAGCCCCATCCATGCAGGATTGGATGGAAATGATGATTTGCTCGGTGGGGGCAACAACCGCCACTTTGGGTTTCTGAATGCCCAGTGACCGAGCTGTTTGAATCAAATAGCCGGTCATCAGGATTTTCTGCTGCAAATCGGGGTAAGGGATAACTCCCGCATCAGAAAAAACAAGCATCTTATGATAATTGGGACTTTCCATCAGGGCTACATGGCTCAATACCCCTTTGGAGGGTACCAATCCATATTCCTTTTTCAACAATACCTTCATAAATTTATCCGTTGCTACCATGCCCTTCATAATCAGATCGGCATTTCCGTCATGGATCAATTCAACTGCTCTCTCTGCAGCTTCGCGCTCGGTTTGGGTGGGAATGATTTTAAAAAGATTGATGTCAATATTGAGGTGGCCGCATGTTTCTTCTATTTTCCCTTTGTCGCCGGTCAGAATAACCGTTATCAATTTCATTTCAACAGCTTCATGAAGGGCTTCAAGGGTATTGGCATCAACACCATTAACGGCTACAAGCCTTTTGACCGGCCTGTTTTTTACCTGCATCAGCAGATCATCGAAGTTTCGAATATCCATCATCATATGCATTTTGGTTCGAAATTAGAATAATCACCCCAACAATTTGATAACATTTCTCACCTTTATATATGTTTTTTATCATTCTTTGGATGAAGGGGTCTCCTTTTTTTTATTCTGGCTTTCCTGGAAAAGGGCAGTTCTCCTGCCATGAGGGTTCCCGCTCCTTTTTTCTTCGGCCAGCGTTGCCACTTCGCGCGCAATGGCCAGTTCTTCCCTGGCGGCAATGGCGGCAATTTTAACTCTGGAACTGTTATCATGAATAAGGGCTTCTGTTCCCTTAGCCTTCCGGTTCTTTTCCTCTGACAGCCTGATTCCCAGGAATTCCAATTCTCGGCAAACCTGCGTCCGGGTTTTACTGCTGTTTTCGCCCACCCCACCGGTAAAAACAAGAAGATCGATACCTCCCAGGGCGGCGGCATAGGCACCGATATATTTTTTTATCCGGTAATAATACACTTCAAGGGCCATTTTTGCCGCCTCATCTCCTTTTTCAGCTTCCTGCTCCACGATGCGGTAATCAGCGGAGCAGCCAGATAAACCGAGCAAGCCGCTTTGGTTGTTCACCAAATCCTGAAGCTCTCCGGCGGAAAAGCCAAAATTCTGCTGAAGGTGAATGAGCACCCCTGCATCAATATCACCGCTCCTGGTGCCCATGATGAGGCCTTCTACGGGAGTCATACCCATGGAAGTATCGACCGATTTCCCGTTTTTGATGGCTGCCACAGAAGCGCCGTTTCCCAGATGGCAGCAGACCACCCGGTGCTTTTGAAAATCTACCCCTGAAAGAGTGCACGCGCGCGCTGATGCATATTTATGAGACGTTCCGTGAAACCCATATCTTCGGATTTTATGTTTTTGATACCATTCCAGCGGAATGCCATAAAGAAACGCTTTGGGAGGAAGGGTATGATGAAAAGCGGTATCGAAAACCCCGGCCTGCAAAACTCCAGGCATCAGTTCCCGGGTTACCTTTATACCCTCAAGGTTAGCGGGATAGTGGAGAGGAGCGAGCGAAATATTTTTTTTCATGGTTTCAACCAGCGTCTCTGTTATTTCAACGCATCCACCCCCCTCTTCCCCTCCGTGGATCAACCGGTGGCCAATAACATCTATTTGAAGGATTGAATCAAGGACTGCGAACGGATTATCCACAAAAGTTTTCAGAATGCTATCCAGGTTTTGGCGATAACAAAAGCCTTTCCATTCTTCTTTTGTTTTAGAGGCACCCGACCGGAAGGAAAAAGCGGTATTCCCATTTCCGGTTTTGGACGCACTTCCCTGCGCAAGAAGTTCTTCCTCAGGCATCTGAAAAAGCTGAAATTTGATGGAAGAGCTACCGCAATTAATGGTTAAAACAATCATCTTGAAAAATCTTTTGGGTGCAAAGCCGTTTAAGGTAAGAAAAATCGATGAATCCTGTTTAAATTTCGGAACAGTTTTATCGTTTCAAGGCAACTGTTATACAAAACATTCAATTCATTTCGTAAAAAGATTTTTTTGTGTTATTTTTCTGCCTGTTTTGAGTGACATCTGTCAAACCTATAAAAAACAAGGATGGTAAACGTCCGATTTACATACGATTTTCTTCCCCATTTCTTCGAAAATTCAAGCGAAGCTACAATAACCGCGAACCATTTTAATCATTTTTCCACCAGTCAGAAGCGTTCATCGGGAGTGTTTCACGGTTAATAGCGAATGCTGAAAAAGGTATTTTAGACATTAATAATCATTCATTAATTTTTAAATTCTAAGCTATGGTAAATAAAATAACCAGTCTTGCTGAATATTTTGAAAAGTACAGGGAGAGCGTTGCCGATCCTGATGGTTTCTGGGGCAACATTGCAGAGAATTACTTCTGGCGCAAAAAGTGGGACCGGGTTCTGGATTGGAAATTTGAAGGAAAAGGAGCTCCCGATGTCAATTGGTTTGTCAATGGAAAGCTGAACATCACGGAAAACATTTTTGAACGGAACATGTTCATGCGGAAGGATCAGGTAGCCATTATCTGGGAACCCAATGATCCGAAGGAAGATGAAATCAAATTGACTTACGGGGAACTGTTCGACAAAGTAAAAGAATTTGCCAACGGACTGAAAAAGCTTGGAGTGGAAAAAGGAGACCGGGTAGCCATTTACCTGCCCATGGTCCCTGAGCTGGCTGTGGCCATGCTGGCATGTGCACGTATTGGAGCGGTTCACTCCATTGTTTTTGCCGGATTTTCAGCCACTGCCCTGGCCGACAGGATTCACGACGCCCAGGCCAAAGTATTGATTACTTCCGACGGAGGATTCAGGGGAACCAAATCCATCCCCCTGAAAGCCATTGCCGACGATGCCCTCAAAAACTGTCCTTCAGTTAAAAACTCGGTTGTTCTGAAACGCACCGGTGAAGACATCAATTTTGAAAGCGGCCGCGACGTATGGTGGGATGAAGTCATCAAAGATGCCGGCACCGAAAATACCGCCGAGGTAATGGATTCAGAAGATCTTCTTTTCATCCTTTATACCTCGGGGTCTACCGGAAAACCCAAAGGGGTGGTTCACACAACAGCGGGATACATGGTTTATGCAGAATACACCTTTAAAAATGTCTTCCAGTACAGCGACGGTGATGTTTACTGGTGTACTGCCGATATTGGCTGGGTCACCGGTCACTCCTACATTGTTTATGGTCCGCTGCTGGCCGGAGCTACTTCCATCATGTTTGAAGGGGTACCCACCTGGCCCGATGCCGGAAGGTTCTGGGATATTGTGGACAAATATAAAGTCAACCAGTTCTACACTGCTCCCACCGCCATCCGGGCCCTGGTAGCCCAGGGGGATCAGTGGGTGAATAGCCACGACCTCAGCTCACTGAAAGTTCTCGGAACGGTTGGGGAACCCATCAACGAAGAGGCATGGCGTTGGTACCACGACCAGGTAGGCAAAGGACGCTGTCCCATTGTGGATACCTGGTGGCAAACCGAAACAGGGGGCATTATGATCTCCCCGCTGGCCGGAATCACACCAACCAAACCCTCTCTGGCCACACTGCCCTTACCTGGGGTACAACCCATACTCGTTGACCCCGAAGGCAATGAACTGAAAGGAAACGGCGTGGAAGGCATCCTGTGTATCAAACATCCCTGGCCGGGAATGCTCCGCACAACCTATGGCGATCACCAACGGTGCTATACGACCTATTTTGCAGCTTACAAAGGGTTATACCTCACCGGAGACGGTGCCAAACGCGATGAAGAAGGGTATTACCGGATCATCGGAAGGATCGACGACGTGATCAACGTATCGGGACACCGCATCGGCACAGCAGAGGTAGAAGATGCCATCAACCAGCATCCGAAAGTCGTTGAATCAGCAGTCGTGGGATATCCTCATGACATTAAAGGTGCCGGAATCTATGCCTATGTTATTTGCGAAGACCTTACCGACGGGGAACTTGAAAATATTGAAGACGAAGTGAGAGCCACGGTAACCAAATTCATCGGTCCCATTGCCAAACCCGATAAAATTCAGATTGTGAGCGGGCTCCCCAAAACCAGGTCCGGAAAAATTATGCGCCGGATTCTCCGGAAAATCGGAGAAGGCGACGCCACCAACCTGGGAGATACCTCTACCCTGCTCGACCCTGGCGTGGTGGAAGAAATCATCAACGGAGCCAAAGTAGAAGTAAAACGCTCATAAACACCTTTTACAAAAAGACATCTTCATCGTGAAGGTGTCTTTTTTCATCTCCCTTGAATTAAAGCAGTAGATGATATCACCTGAACCGTAAACTCTCCAGGTGAAAATTATGTTCGGGGTCTGTTTCATCTTTATAAAAACCAAAAAAACCAAAATATGGAAACCAATAAAACAATGAACCGCTGGCTGGTAGTTGCCGGAGCCATTCTCATCCAACTCGCACTGGGAGCTATTTATGCCTGGTCGGTTTTCACACCAAAATTAACCTCTCCCGAGGGAGTTTACCAGTTCTCTGCAGGAGAGGCAGCATGGATTTTTTCGGCAGGACTGTTCTTCTTTGCCCTGGTAATGATATGGGCCGGGAGACAACTGGCGACCATCGGACCGCAAAAGCTGGCCATGGCCGGGGGCATTACCCTGGGCCTCGGGTACATTCTTGCCGGACTCTTTGGAAGCAATTTTGCCTTGCAGCTTATTTTTATCGGAATTATCGGAGGTTCGGGAATCGGGCTCGCCTATGTTGTTCCCATTGCGGTGGGGGTAAAATGGTTCCCCGACAGGAAGGGGATGTTAACAGGCCTGGCTGTAGCCGGATTCGGATTTGGGGCCACCATCTGGGTAAAATGGGCCGGTTCCTGGGGAGGCGGCCTGCTCAATGAACTTCAGCTTTTTGGACTGGACGAATTACGCAGTGTTTATGTGCTGTACGGGCTCATTTTTGCAGCCATGGTTATTATCGGAAGCCTCGTTATGAAAGATCCCCCCCAGGGATGGCTTCCCAAAGGCTATGTTCCTCCCGAAGCCAATTCCGCAAAAGCAACAGGCCATATCAACTTCGAAACAGCCGAAATGCTCAAAACACCGCAGTTTTATATGCTCTTTTTTACCTTTGTTTTCTCCGCACTGGCCGGACTTATGGTGATTTACTGCATCAAACTGTTTGGAATCGACTCCCTCTGTTTTGCCAAACTGGGCTCTTTAGATCCCTCCAATCCCGAATTTAAAAGCACAATGAACTGGGCCAGTACAGTAGCAGGAACTGCAATGGCCACCTATGCCATTCTCAACGGCCTGGGGCGGATTGTCTGGGGAATTGTTTCGGATAAAATCGGCCGAAGAATGTCCATTTTTCTCATGTGCCTGCTGCAGGGTATTATTATGCTGCTGTTGTATCGCTTAGGCTCAGCATCCGCAACTTTTATTGTGGCGGCTGCCATCATCGGGTTTAACTTTGGTGGCAACTTTGCCTTGTTCCCGGCCGCTACTGCAGACTTCTTCGGAAATAAAACGGTAGGGAAAAATTACGGATTTGTGTTTTTTGCTTATGGCATTGCAGGAATTGCAGGTCCGCAAATTGCAGGTTTGTTTAAGGATGCGGCCCAGGGAGCAGATAACCCTTCGGCCTGGCTCACTCCGTTTATCATCGCCGGAATCGCCTGCATTGCAGGAGCCATTATCATTTTGCTGGCCAAACCGCCCAAACGAAAATGATGGGCCATGTGAAAAACGTCCCGGAATCGGGGCGTTTTTTTTTGATATCTTTTTGTCTGTTTTTTGCCAATACAAATAATCCTCCCAGGATTCATCTACAAAAACATATTTCATTCTTCCGATAATTCTTTTTCAAATGAATTTCCCTGTTTAAACTTTTCAATTGCCGAGTCCAGTCTTTTTTCATTTTTCCTTGAGGATAGCTCATGCTGGGTTGCCCGCAATGAATTATATTCATCCAGCGAAATAATAACAACACCCTTATTTTTCCCGCGGTTAATAATCACCGTCTCAAAATTTTCAATTACATTATCGATGTAGCTTTTTACGTCTTTTCGAAAATCAGAAATCGTTGTTGACAACATAGTTAATTTTTTTTGTACATTGACCTGTACAAATTTAAATACAAAAAATGAAATTTCCTATTTACTTTGATTTTTTCCTGTCAGATATGCTTACATAAAGGTGTATTCCTTGAATCAATTAGAACCTCGAGGAGCGACTTCTCCATGCGAACAGGTTTTCCTTTAATACCGCGTAGAAACAGACCATACCATTTTTGGAAATTCCAAAGGGAATCAAAAAACAGACCTCAACCAGGAAACCTTTGAGGCCTTTCCCTGAAGTAAATGTTATCAAACAGGTAACTGCAGGATTGTTTTTAAACATAT
>CAYTDH010000017.1:0-22530 GCA_964436325.1 uncultured Tangfeifania sp. | reverse complement strand
TATCTCTTCCCGGTCTTACGGAAATCAGCGGGAGACGCTCCAAACTCTTTTTTAAAGCTCTTCCTGAAGTTCCGGATATCCGAATAGCCTACCCTCTCAACAATTTCAGAGACAGTAAGGCTTGTTTCTTTCAGGTACCTGCCAGCCATCTTCATGCGGGTACTTTTTATAAACTCTCCCGGCGACTGCCCCACGGCTTTTTTAATCTTTCGGTAAAAAGTAGATATACTCATTCCCATCTCTGCGGCCACAAAATCAGAATCGAGGTCTGGATTTTCCATAAACTTCTCGATGACGCCAATGGCTTTTTTAATGAGTTTTTCCTCGTCCGGAGTAATCTCCTTATTCAGCGGTTCCAGCGTCAGTTTTTTCTTATATTTTTCAGCAAGCGCAATACGAACGGAGATGACCTGTTTAATTTTCTCAAAAAGAAGAAGCGGATCGAAAGGTTTGGTGATGTATGCATCGGCTCCTTTGCGGGCCCCCATCAGCTGGTCGTCCGATTTATCTTTAGCCGTAAGCAGAATGACCGGAATATGTGCTGTTTGAGGGGTGTTTTTGATTCGCTCGCACAATTCATACCCATCCGATTTGGGCATCATCACATCCGACAATACCAGGTCTGGGTTCTTTTCAACAGCAGTTTCAAACCCCGTTTGCCCATCATGGGCCACCATAACTTCGAACATCTCCTCCAGCAACTGGACCAGATAGTCACAAAGCTCTTCATTATCTTCAACAACAAGAATCCTGGCCCCTTTAATTCCCCGTGGAAGTTTGCCAGATAAGTGTGGAGTAAATTCAGGAACTTCAGACCCCGGACGGGCAAATGAGGAGAACTTTTCCTGCCCCGTTTTTTCAGCAGGTGTTAAATAGTGGTCTCCTTTTGGAAACCCAACGGTAAAGCGTGTAAGTCCTCCAAGATCACTCTTCACCGATATCCTTCCATGGTGCAATTCCACAAACCGTTTTACCAGGTTTAGCCCGATTCCAAAGCCCGAATGAATCTGATAAGATCTCTCCGAAGCCTGATAATAGCGCTCAAACAGATGTTCCATATCCTCTTTGGGAATGGGCTTGCCGGTATTGGAGACGGTCAGGATAATTTCCTCCGCCGATTCAGAGAGGGCCAGTTCTACCTTGCCGGAACGTTCTGCGTGATTAAAAGCATTGGACAACAAATTGTTTATGATGATATCCATTTTGGAGGGTTCAAACCATAAATGAGCCTTCTTAAGCTGAAAATCAGTATGGAAATGGATGGATTTGCTTTCAGCAAGGCCCTGATAAGAGGCACAAATTCCGGAAACAAAGCCGGCGATATCCAGTTTGGAGGCCGAAAGAACAGCCTTCCCCGCCTCCACTTTGCGGAATTCAAGCAACTGATTCAGCAGGTCAATCAACCGGATGGTACTGGCATGTATCAATTGGATCCTTTTGGAAAAAAAGCGCTGGCTGATGCCTCCAAATCCTTTTCCCCTCAGTTCTTCCACAGGGCCTTTTATGAGGGTCAGCGGTGTTTTCAGTTCATGGGAAATATCGGTAAAAAACCGCAGTTTGTATTCGTTCATTTCATGCTCCTGCACCCTATTCATATGTTCTATCTGCGCCTCATTCTGAAGGCGTTCCTGCTTGAGGGAAACCCGGATAATCAGGGTAACGATGGCCAGTAAAACCAGGAGATAACCCAAAAAAGCGTACCAGGTTTTCCAGGGGGGTGGCAAAATTTCTATGGAGATTTGCGGGCCTTCCATATTCCATACACCATTGCTGTTGGAGCCTGCCAATTGAAGAGTATAATCTCCGGGTTTCAGGTTACTGAACGAAAAATGCCTTCGTGTACCGGTGTAGGACCAACCGGAATCGTCGTAATCCCCTTTCAGCCTGTAGGCATACTGATTGTTTCGTGCAGACTTGAAATCGAGTGCGGCAATTTCGAACGAAAACTCCTTCTGCTTGTGGTTTAACGTAATGGGAGGCAATTCATTAATGGAGACCGGCACCAACCCTTTTTCACTCACCGGCACATTTCGGTTCATCACCTTAAATTCGGTAATAACCACCCCTGGTTTTTCCGGGCTCTCTTCAAAGGCGGAAGGCGTAAAAAAGGTGAGGTCGGAATACCCCCCGAAATAGATGGTTCCCTCAGGGGATTTTGCAGAGGCTCCTTCGGCAAAGTTGTATCCTCCCACTCCGTCGCTCACATCATAATTCTGTATCTCACCGTTTCGGAGGTCAACACGCGAGATACCTGCATTGGTGCTGGCCCAGATATACCCTGCACCATCCATTACCGCGTTGATGTAGTCATCGGTCAGTCCGTCCTGATTGGTATATTCTTTCAATTGGTATTTTCCGTTCGTCTGTTTTGTCAGGGAGTTCAGGCTGCAGGGGGTTCCAAACCAGATTTGGCCGGAAGGATCCACATGGCAATCCAGAATAATATCGCAGAGCATCTGGTCTTCTTCCTGCATCAGCTCGGTCGCTTTCACCGGTATGGTATCTGCAGGGGTTAACCGGTAAAGACCCTTGTAGGTTCCAATCCACAAATTGCTGTCATTATCAATTACCAGTGCGGAAACCCGGTTATCCTCCAGACTGTTATTGGGGTCATTGGAGTGAAAGCGTTTGGATTGCCGGAACCGCCCCTGTTCCTCTTCAAAAGCATAGAGCCCGTCTTGTTGGGTTGCCACCCATAAAAGTCCGTTAAACTCATGCATCTGGAGTACTTTCCGGATTCCCTGAAAAGCATTTCCAAATTGCCGGGAAACGGGCACCAGTTTTCGCCTTCCCTGGCGGTCTTCCTGCAAAATGGCCAGGCTGTCGGTCAGCCCTGCCCAAAGACGGTTTTCCGAATCCCTGAACAGGGCCTTGACCATAGGTCTCTTCATCGGCCCCTGATTTTTCTCCATCTCAACGGGAATTCTTTCTACCGAATAATCGGAACAGAAAAGCACCAGACCATTTGACCGTGTTCCGGCCCAAACCGCTCCGTTTTCATCGGGAAGCACCGTATTGAAATGAAATGAAATTCCGGTATTACCGGTTACCGTGGATATACTCCGGAACTTGCGCTTATTGGATAACTTCACAATACCACCTCCGTCGGTTCCAATCCACACATCCTTTTGATGATCCTGAAAAAGGTCAAGGACAATATCATAATCAATCACACTTGAGGAACGGGAAGCAGGATGGATTGCTATTTTTTGAAAGGAATGGTCATCACCACAAAAGCGAAACAGCCCGTTTCCCCAGGTTCCTACCCACAACTGTTCCTGATCATCCAGCAACAGTGAATAGGTATTCATGCCAAATCGGTCCGGGATTTCTTGTTCGTAGGTTTTGATTTCCCAGGTCACAGGGTCGAGACGGGCCAGTCCCATATTCCATCCTGCCAGCCAAAGGGAAGAGTCGGAAGGCATTTCAACCATGGCTGTCACTTCCCTGTAACCGGGCCCCAGGTTCAGTGACTGGAACTGTTCCTTCCCCGGTCTTTTAAACCGCAGTAAGTAGGGCGAACTGCACCAGATGGTCCCGTCACGGGTTTGCTTCAAACTACTGACCCTGCTGTTTCCAAAATAACGGGTTACTTCCCGGGTTTCCGGGTTGTAATGATAGAGCCCGCTATCCCAGCTTCCCACCCAGTAATGGCCCTGGTCATCCTCCAGAAAAGAAATAATGCGGTTAGGAAACCGGGAAGCAATACTGTCAATTTGCATAAATCCTTCCTGTGAGACATCATAAATACCCAAACCTCCCGATTTGGTGCCAATCCAGATATCGCCATTGCTATCGGCATACAGCGATTCAATGGAGGGGTTCTTTAATCCGTTCTTTTCTCCCGCTTCGGGTTTATAACGAATAAATTCATACCCGTCGAACCGGTTCAGCCCGCCCCGTGTTCCTACCCAGATAAACCCGTATTTGTCGCGGGCGATAGAAGTAACCTCACTCTGCGATAAGCCATCACGGACCGAATAATAACTTTTCAAATAGTCTGTTTGTACTTCCTCTGCGGCTGAAAGCCCCCCATTCAGGAGGAAGACAATGAAAAAAATGCTATATGCTGCTAATCCACGCATTCACAAGGATATTGAAGAATAAACACCAGAAAAAACTGACTCCGGATGAAATCCAATCCCTAAAAACTCCAAAATGAATGAATTCCAATCATAAAAATGGCCACATCCATTTCATGGTTTCCAGGGCCACCGGACACACTCTTTAATTTCAGGGAAAAGCACGTAATCGGCTTTTCCTTTCATGGCCATTGTTTTTACATTCAACCCTTTAAGCTGTTCCAGGGCTGTATTCATGGTTTTCCCCGAGACCGATACATCATCGACCAGCAGGATACGTTTACCTTCGAGTTCTCCACGGGGTTTCTCCAGCACCTGAGGCTCATCAAAACGGGGATTGTTTTTTTCATCGCGATAATTCAGTACCATAACGCGGAGTTCGGCATTGAGGTGAAACGCCACAACCCCGGCCGGGACAATCCCACCGGAGCCGATGCCAATAACAAGGTCGACACGGGGGAGTTTGGTTTGCTTTAGCCGTTCAGCGATTTCACGAAATGAGAGCGGAACCATTCTTCGAAAATTTTAATAAATTACAAAATACAAGGATAATGGAAATCAACCTCATTTGCAAGTATCTCTGGTTATAGGTCAACTGTTTTCATGGATGGGTATTTCCAGATAAAAAGTGGTTCCTTTCCCCTGTTGGGTTTCAAACCAGATTTTTCCTGAGAAATTCTCCACGATATTTTTTACAATGGAAAGGCCAAGCCCCATTCCACTTGTTTTGGTGGTAAAACTTGGGCTGAACAGTTTATCGCGCAGGTTAGCAGGAATTCCGGTTCCGTTATCGGAAACAGCGATGACAGCCATGTGCTCACGACGGCTCAAATGAATCCGGACAATTCCCTTCCTGTTTTCAGGAATGGATTGAATGCTGTTTTTCACAAGATTAATAATGGCCCGTGACAACTGCTCCCTGTCAGCGTTGACTTTAAGGTACCCCAGTCCGTTTTCAACGAACTCCAGTTTCACCTTATGGTGCGTTTCAAAGAGGTCGATGACTTTTCTGATTTGTTCTCCCAGTTTAAAAATCTGGTTCCGGGCGGTGGGTATTTTGGCAAAATTAGAAAATTCAGTGGCGATATCCGACAAGTTGTCAATCTGTTCAATCAGTGTGGAGGTCACCCGTTCGATGTATTTGTCGTACTCCTTTCCTTCCCCTTTTGCCCGTTGCAGATGCTGAATGTTTAACTTCATGGGAGTCAGCGGATTTTTAATCTCATGGGCAATTTGCTTGGCCATTTCGCGCCAGGCCGATTCTCTCTCTGAGCGGGCCAGCAATTCGGCACTCACCGCCAGCTCATCCACTTTTTTATTGTATTCTTTCACCAGACTGCCAATTTCATCATTCCGGGTGTAGGATATGGGCTCATTGCGTTTTCCCAGTTCCATCTTTTGCAGGTTTTCCTGTATCAAAACCAGCGGCCGGGTAATTTGGTTGGCGATAAAAATGGCAACGATAATGCTCGCCAGCAAAAGAAAAACATACAAATTGATAAACGCCACTACAATGGTGGAGAGCTCCTGGCTGTAGCGGTCCTGCTTAATAAAATAGGGCAGGTTTATGGCCCCCAGGTAAGTTCCCTGCGTATTGATCACCGGACGGTAAGCCGACAGGTAAGACATTTTCCCGATCTGCTCGGGTTGAAAATAGCGAATCTGGAAGTTCCGGAAAATTTCCTCATACGCCTGCGCATTCATACGCCGTGAAACCAGCCCTTCTTCAAATATTTCGGTGCGCGAAGAAGCGATCAGTTCGCCGTCGGTGCCATAAATATTGATATCGGTGCGGAAAATATTGGATAGCTTCGCCAGTTCACGGTGCAGCCAATCGACCAATTCGTCCGAAATTTCATCCACATCCTCCAGACGCATGTCGATCTCTTCCGCAATGGAAATCATCTTATCATTGAGGTCATTCTGATGCTTCTCTTTATACTCCCGCACATTATAGAAAATGGTGGCAATGGCAACCACCAAAAGGGAAACAAAAACAATGGAGATAATGGCAGCCTGAATCCGGAATTTAAGGTCGAAATTAACGGTTCTGCGGCGAATCCTGCGGCTGGCAAAAAGGAGAATGATTAAAACGGAGAGGAAATAAAAAACAAAAAGATAGGGAAAGGAGATAATATAGTCGAGAATGGTGAATAAATCGCGTGAAACAATAACGTAGTTGTACTCGCGTGTATGATAAATCAGGTGCTCCTTGCCGTCCCACCGCCGGTAATCAAATTCCTTATCGGATGATAAGTAGGAATTCACGTAAAAATTGTAATTGTAATCGCCATGTTTATCCGTGAGTTCACCACCATAATATTTGGCATAATCAAATTTCCTGAATTTTTCGGGTTTTTCCATCGATTTATCGATGAGCAATTCAGGGAAACCAATGCCTTCAAAAAGCAAATCGGAATTTAGTTCAACAAAGACGGAAACTCCGCTTTTATCGGAAGAAAGGGGATAATGCCACCTCCCGGTGTAGGAGATACGGCCATTCATGTTGTCCATGAAATAGAAACCGGTACCGGGAATTTTCACTCCCTGGCTTTGAATCATGTCTTCAAAAAAATCGAAACAGGGGGCATCGCGGTGTTCCATTTCAATAAAGAGGCTGTCGGACCGGGAACAGACAAAAAAACGGACATCATATTTTCTGAAATAACCACTGAAATAGGTTTGTCCGAGGTAATCCACCAGTTCCTCCTCTTCTTCCATCAGCATACGGGGAATCACCGAATCAACACTGATTTTCTCCTGAATTTCGCCAAGAAAAACTTCAGCAGCCGGGTCCCGCTCAGCCACCAGCGTAACAGCCATCAGCTTCTGTTCTTCGCGTTGTTTGGCTGAAATGGTGCTGTAAAAAACAATCAATGAATAAAGAGAGGCGGCCGAAACAAAAATTATGAGGTAACTGAGGGTAAAGTTTTGAAGGTACTGCCGGCTGAACAAAGAGGCCAGCAACGAAGAGATTAAAAACAGGGCCAGGGCTTCAGGAGTAACATGCCTGACCGATATATACTGAACGACACCCAGGAAGGCCACCAGGGAAAAAACCACGATCATTAATTCACCCAACTTAAAGTCGCTCCTTGAACCTTCAATAATTTTAATAACCAGGAAAAATCCGGAAAGCAAAAGCATTCCCACCGAAAAAATCGCCAGTACGCTTTGACCGGTAATTTCGGTAATCTGGTTAAGCGAAAAGGAAAGGGTGGAATTGAAAATCAATTCACGAATGTAAAAATGAATCAACAGAAAAATACTTCCGGCAAACAACAGCAGGAGAATAACAATAGCTTTTCTGGACAGAAAAGATTCCTGTTTGATTTTTTCAATATCGAGGTGTTTGCCGAAATGGTAAATCCAAAAAAGAAAAAACAGGGCCAGAAGGAAAAAATCACCCAGTGAAGGGAGCCAACTGCTCAGGGCAAAAGCAGAAGGGCTGAAAAAAGGGAGGAAAAAAAAGACCTTGGGGATTTTAAAAATCAGGTGAAGCCAGTAAACCAGAAAAAGGGCAACGGCCAGGCCAAAAAGCCGGATGGAAAAAGAGGCCTGCGAATCCATGAATTCGCGCCGGAAGTAAAGAAGTAAAATAAGCAACCCGATGAAATAAATGATGCCGGGAAGGTAAAGCTGGTCCATGTTGCACAAAAATTTTCCGTGCGGAGCCAAAGAAAAAAGGTAATCTCCGCCACTGCTGCAAACAGACCAGGCATCTTCCTTCTTTCCCCGGACAATTTGATAATCGTCGGGAACATCGTAAGCTTCAAAAAAAGTATTCTTCAGATACCTGTTCTCATAATCGTAATTGTATTTTATCAGGTGCAAGCCGTAAATATGAAAATCCTCATGAACCAGTCTTTCCACAAGGTAATAGCCATTTGGCAACTGAATCATTCCTTTTTTTCCGGGCATCAGGCTTTCCTGATCGAAAAAGGAGATGGAACGGTCGGACCAGTATTGAAGTTCGCCGGACCGGTAGACCAAAAAAGAGAATCCTCTGGTTTCGGGCGATGGGTCAAATTGTTCCAGAAAGGTGTTTAAACTCCCTCCGAAGGCATCATCGGACACGATGGAGGCAATCCGGGGAAGATAACCGGAAAGTTCCCGCTGATTTTTTTGAAGTTTCTCCCGGAAATTATGGATTAAGGTTGTTTCAGGTTCATTTTTGAGCAACCCGTTTTCGATGATGGCTGCCACCACAAATAAACCAATGGCAAAAATCAGAATACTGTATTTATTGAGTCGTTGAAACACTTCAGTCGTTATGATAAGATTCGCCTTTTAAAATGGTCATTGCCCTGTAAAGCTGTTCAACAAACAAAAGTCGCGCCAACTGATGCGAAAAAGTCATGGGTGACAACGAAATTTTTGATGCCGCCTGTGTTTGAACCTCTTCGGAGAAGCCATAGGGTCCGCCAATAACAAACACCAGCTCTTTCAGGCCACTTGCCATTTTTTTCTCCAGAAAGGCAGCAAATCCCCTGGAATGATAAGCTTTCCCCCTTTCATCGAGCAGGTGAAGCTGTCGTGAAGCATTCATTTGCGCAAGAATGCGTTGTCCCTCTCTCTTTTTTTGCTCGTTTACCGGAGTATTTTTTGTCTTCCTGATATCCGGGATGACCTCAATATTAAAATCAACATAGTGTCTTAACCTGCCTGAATACAAATCAATTCCTTCCTTTAAAAAGCTCTTGTCGGTTTTCCCTGTAACCAATAAAGTGACTTTCATTCTGCCAAATGAATTCGTTTTTTTTAATTTTACACTAAAATAAGGGGTTAAAAATGTTTTAGCATAGTTTTTGCTATAAAAATGGCGCGAATTAGTTGAAAAAAAAAATTGAATATGCCATCAATAAAAAAATCCGTTTTGATGATCTTCCTGTTTGCAGGAGCCCTTGTCTGCACATCACCGGCTTCTGCTCAGGTTCCCGATGAAATCATCCAAAGCATTCAATCGGGCAATGCCCGGGTGCTTTCGGACTATTTCAACCAAAATGTAGAGTTGGTTGTTCTCGAAAGCGACAATGTATACAGTAAAGCCCAGGCTCAGCAAATTGTAAACAACTTTTTCAGTAATAACACACCTGAAAGCTTTTCCGTTATTCACCAGGGAGGAAGGGAAGGTGCCAAGTATGTAATTGGCAACCTGACCACTCAAAACGGCCGGTTCAGGGTCTATTTTTTGCTAAAACAAAGTGAAGGAAAGAATTACATTCACCAACTCAGGATTGAAAAACAGGAATAACCCTATGAGGAAGGGGTTGCAAAATCACGAAAAATACATCCGGTTCCGTGACAAAGTCATTGAACGGGCCGAAAAGATATCGCTGCCTTTTTTCGACGGAGTGCCCCTTTATGATGTTGCCCTTTTTTTCTGGAGAAGCATTGTGAATGGTTCCATCACCACGCGGGCATCGGCCATTGCGTTCTCTTTTTTCATTGCCTTTTTCCCGGCAGTTCTGTTTTTGTTTACCCTTATTCCCTATATTCCCATCGAAAACTTTCAAAGTGAACTTTTCCGGCTCATTCGTGAATTGTTGCCGGAAAGCACTTTTGCTACCGTTGAAGACACAGTAACCGACATCATTATGCGCCCGCGGGGGGGATTGCTGTCGCTGGGTTTTTTTATGGCCCTGATTTTCTCCACCAATGGTCTGGCTTCGATGATGAGTGCCTTTGATGCCACCATCCACAGCATTAACCGCCGTTCGTGGATTAGTCAACGACTGGCTGCCGTCTTTTTGCTGTTGATTCTGTCGGTGCTGCTCACCCTGGCCATCACCCTCCTCACCGGCGGTCAACTGGCCATCAGCTACCTTCGCGAGAATGAGATACTTCGCGACAGCTTTACCATTTACCTGCTCACCATTGGGAAATGGGTGGTGATCATCCTGCTCTTTTTCTTTGCCTACTCCTTTTTATACTACATGGCTCCGGCAAAAAAAACCAAATGGCGATTCATCAGCGCGGGCGGAACACTGGCAACCATCCTCAGCATCATCGCGCTGGCAGGTTTCACCTATTACATTAACAATTTCAGTCAGTACAATAAACTGTATGGATCCATCGGAACCTTGCTGATCCTCCTTTTTCTGATGTGGTTGATGTCGCTTATTTTGCTGGTTGGCTTCGAACTGAACGCCAGTATTTACCAGGCCCACGCCGAGAAAAAAAATTGACACAAGCCCGGGGAAAGATTATTTTTTCCCTTGCTTGAACAGGATTTCTTTCTCCTTCTTGCTCAGGCTTTCGTAACCCGATTTGGCAATCTTGTCGAGGATACGGTTGATCTCTTCCTGACGGATATTTTGCTGGCGGTTGTATTCGTAATCATCACGGGGTGGTTGCTTATACGTCACCTTCATTTTCGGATTGGAATGAAACCACTTCTTTTGACCGGCGAACCAATGTTCCATCTGGTCAATGAGCCGGACCAGTCCTGCCCCCCAGTCTTTCCCCCTGCGCAACTGGTAGATGTAAAACCATCCCCATGCGGCACCGCCAAGATGGGCAATGTTTCCTCCCGGATTGGAGGCGGAGATGCCCAGAATGGATAACACCACATAAAAGGCAGCCACATATTTTAGGGGAAACCTTCCGATGAAAAAAAGATGCAATTCCCGGTTGGGGTCATAGACGGCAATGGCCACCAAAACAGCAAACACCGACCCCGAAGCTCCCAGAAGCAGGGCCCGGGTGGATTCAAAAACAGGAAAAACATTGTATGCAACCACATACAAGAGGGCACCGGCAATCCCTCCGAGCAGATAAACACTCAACAGTTTTGCCCCTTCAAAACGGTAAAGAAAGAGTTTCCCAAACCAATACAGTCCGAGGATATTAAAAAGCAAATGGAGAAAACCCGCATGCAGGAACATATAGGTAACCGGGGTCCAGGGCCTTCGAATCAAAAGGTCAACCTCGGAAGGTACCGAAAGCCATGACACCAGTATTGACGGCTGCCCTGCAAGGTAAAAAAACAGGTCGATGATTTTGACCAGCAAAAAAACGCCAAGGTTAATATAAATAAGACGGGTAACAACAGAACCCTCTTTAAATGTTCGCCTGATATCTCCGATAATATCCATTCAATAAAAACGATTTGATGTTTTGTTCCAATACTTGATGAGGAAGTATCCAAAAAGCATACCACCGAGATGCGCAAAATGGGCAACATTGCTTCCCGGCTGTGAAAAACCAAGGTACAATTCAATCAAACCGTAACCAATAACAAAATATTTGGCTTTAATGGGAATGGGAGGAAAAAGCAGCATGAGCCGGGTATTGGGAAAAAGCACCCCAAAAGCAAGCAACACTCCGAAGACAGCTCCGGAAGCTCCTACGGTGGGGATATTCATTTTCATTTGCAGGATACGGTCCATCAACCGGGCTCCTTCAGCCGAAAACGATTGATTGGCCGGATCGTCGTACCAGGTGTTGATGAAATCGCGCACCTGAGCGGAAGAATTGGGCAGGTATTTCTGAACAAACTGGTCCAGAATCTCGGGTGAAGGGGTATTCCGGAAGGCTTCAATGGTATTTTGCATGGAAGAGATTTCCAAATGATTCACAAACATATGCAAAGCTACAGCGCCCAAACCCGTAACGAAATAATAAATTAAAAACCGGCGCGATCCCCATACACTTTCAAGTACACGTCCAAACATCCACAACGCAAACATATTGAAAAAGATATGCGCAATGCCCGAAGGACTGTGCATAAACATGTGCGTAATTACCTGGTGAAGCATAAACCGTTCAGAACCAGGGTAATGCATTCCCAAAATCTCAACCAAATCTATCCCCTGGGCACGTAAAACCCATGTAGCCAACAAAAAAATGACATTAATAATGATCAGATTTTTTACCACAGGGGGGATATTATCCATTACAGGTCGGTAATTCATATTTAAAAAATATTTTATGGTCCTTCATCAATTGACAGGCCAAGATAAAAAAAAGGGCAAGATAACGACATATTGTCACTTTTGAAACATTTTTTCAATCTCATCCAACGGGAGGATGGTCAGCACCTTTTTCCCCTCTGGTGAAAAATTGGGGGTTGAACAGGCAAAAAGATTATCAATAAGATGATTGATTTCTTCGGGTTCGAGGTCGGTACCATCATCCAGACTGGACGCTTTAGCCAGGGAAACTGCCACTTGTTCTTTAGCTTTAGACCGGGCATCCACCGGAGAGTTCTTGTACTCCTCGAGTAATTTTTCCACGATAACTTCGGGAGACGACACATCAAGGACACCGGGGGTTCCGTTAATGACAAAGGTATTTTTCCCGAATTCACGAATATCAAAACCCAGCGATAACAAATCCCCGAGTATATTTTTGAGCAAAGCAGCGTCGCCGGCATTCAGTTCAATAGTTTGCGGGAACAATTGCTGTTGACTGGCTACGGATTCCGATTTAAGGACTTCCATGAATTTTTCGAAAAGAATGCGCTCATGGGCCCTTTTCTGGTCAATGACCATAAGTCCCGACTTAACGGGAGTAAGGATATATTTTTGCTTCAACTGCAAAACACGTTTGCCATTGTATTTTTCAGCAGGAGAAGCCTGCCGGCCCTCTTCACCGCCAAACCGGAAAGTTCGCTGTTCCTCCGGATCCGCTTTTTCAACACCGGCATACAAATCCTCCCAGTGGCTTACATCCTGTTTTCCATGATCTGCCGAAGGGAAATTCCCTGAAGAGAAGTTCTTTTCCTGTTCAAAGGGATTGTACCCCGGGTCTACCGGTATTTCAGGAAAGCTTTGGGCTCCCCTGCCGGAACCGGAGACAGGAATATCGATGCTTCCCCTTTGATCAAAATCGATAGAAGGCACCACATTGTGTTTCCCGAGCGATTCACGAACGGCCGCATGGATAATCTGCCAGATGGCGCGGTCATTTTCAAATTTAATCTCTGTTTTGGTAGGATGCACGTTGATATCGATATTGGAAGGGTCGACATCCAGAAACAAAAAATAAGATGGAAACGTATCGGGAGGGAGCAGCTTCTCATAAGCCTGCATGATGGCTTTATGAAAATAGGGATTCCGCATATAGCGGTTATTCACGAAGAAAAACTGCTCGCCCATGGTTTTACGGGCAAATTTGGGTTGGCCGGTAAAGCCTTTAATACGAACTACGCTGGTTTCTTCTTCAACCGGCACCAGACTTTGGTTGATGCTTTTCCCGAATATAGCCACAATGCGTTTCCGGAGGTTGCTTTGAGGAAGCTCATACAGGCTTGTATTATTATGGTATAACGAAATCCGGATTTCAGGATGAGGAATGGCCACCCGCTGAATCTCGTTTATGACATGCTTTAGCTCTGTAGTGTTGCTTTTAAGGAATTTCCGGCGGGCGGGAACATTAAAAAAAAGATTCTTAACGGTGAAGGTTGTCCCGTTGGTACAGGCAACCGGTTCCTGTTTTTTTACCTCCGAGCCCAAAATATGAATAAGCGTACCCACCTCATCCTCCATCCTTTTGGTGCGCAATTCAACATCGGCCACAGCTGCTGCTGAGGCCAGGGCCTCTCCCCTGAATCCCATGGTACGGATGGAAAAGAGATCGGCAGCCGATAAAATTTTGGAGGTAGCATGCCGTTCAAAAGCCATGCGGGCATCGATGGGCGACATGCCGCACCCATTGTCCGAAATTTTTATCAATGTTTTGCCGGCATCCTTGATATGGATGACAATCTCATCAGCACCGGCATCGAGGGAATTTTCAACCAGCTCTTTCACAACCGAGGCAGGCCGCTGAATAACTTCACCGGCAGCAATTTGGTTGGCTACAGCATCGGGTAATAACTGAATAATATCACTCACTAAAAAGCAATGTCAGAATAGAAAAACAAATAAAAAATAAGCGCTAAAATTAAAATCAGGATAATCAGGCGGGTATTGGAAGCCCGGCGTGCCCTTTCCGTTGTTTTGGAATGCCCCCCCTGGGCTCTTCGGAACTGCCCTTTTACATTAGGTTTGTAGGTTTTCCCATCGTCAATCTTTTCCTCTGCAATGCCCAATTCTTCTTTTATCCTGCGTTCCCTTTCCTCGCGCTCCTCTTTATCGGGATCATAAAACCTCGGATTGATGTTAAACCGCTTGGTCCCCGGAAGATGAAAAAAACGCCCTATCATAACAGTTTATTTTAAGGTACAAAGATAAGGTTTATTCTGCAAAATCTGTTCCACAGCCGCAGAACTTGAATCAGGAGGACTTTTCCAGAATGAGCATAAGCCTGCAATTTTTGAACCTTAAATTTAATAAAAAATTCCCTATTTCTGCCTGAAGTACACTTGAATGGGAACACCGGTAAACTCAAAATGATCGCGAATCTTATTTTCAATGTAGCGCCGGTAGGGGTCGCGAATGTACTGGGGCAGGTTGGCAAACAGCGCGAATGCTGGTGTAGCTGAAGGGAGCTGTGTAGCGTACTTAATTTTGATGAACTTTCCTTTCACCGAGGGAGGCGGGTATTTCTCCACCGCCTCAAGCAAAACCTCATTAAGCACCGAAGTTTTAATCCTCCGCTTCCGGTTTTCAAAAACCTGCATGGCTGTCTCCAGGGCTTTATGCACCCGTTGTTTGGTGGTGGCTGAGATAAACAAAACGGGAACATCCACAAAGGGAGCGATGCGCTCCCGGATTTGTTCTTCCACTTTCCGGGTGGAATGCTTGTCTTTTTCAACGATATCCCATTTATTGACCAGAATCACCACTCCCTTCTTATTACGGGCGATGAGGTTAAAAACATTCACGTCCTGCGCTTCCATGCCTCTGGTGGCATCGATAAGGAGAAGGCACACATCCGATTTTTCGATGGTACGTACCGACCGCAGGACAGAATAAAATTCGATATCGTCATGTACTTTACCCTTTTTCCGGAGTCCCGCCGTATCGATAATGACGAAATCCTTACCATACTTATTGTAGCGGGTATGGATGGAATCACGGGTGGTTCCTGCCACATCGGTAACAATATAGCGCTCTTCTCCCAACAGCGTGTTGATAAACGAAGATTTTCCCACGTTGGGCCGCCCCACTACCGACAAATACGGCAATTCATGCTCTTCCTCCGCTTCGGGAATAAACGAAAAAGTATCGATAATCTGGTCGAGCAAATCGCCGGTTCCGCTGCCGGTCATAGATGAAATACAAAAGATTTCGCCCAGTCCGAGTCCATAAAACTCCTGGGCTTCGAACAGACGCTGATTATTATCCACTTTATTGACACCAACCACCACTTTCTTTCCCGATTTGCGGAGGATGGCTGCAATGGCATCATCCAAATCGGTAATCCCCGATTCCACGTCCACCATAAAAAGGATCACATCAGCCTCATCGATGGCCAGATGCACTTGTTTATTGATCTCGGCCTCAAACACATCTCCCGAATTCACGACATAACCGCCGGTATCGATCACCGAGAAGACTTTTCCATTCCACTCGGCTTTTCCGTAATTACGATCACGGGTTACTCCCGACATCTCATCTACAATGGCCTCCCGCGATTCGGTAAGGCGGTTGAAAAAAGTGGACTTCCCCACATTGGGTCGGCCTACAATAGCTAATATCCTGTTGCTCATTTTTTTTGAATCCTTTTAAATGGTAAGGGCCTGCGCCCGTAATTCCTCATTTTCTCTCCTGCCATGGCAGATTAAGGTTACCGCCTGGCTACCAGTGCAATCAATAGGCATCATACCCAAATTGCTTCAGTTGACGGTCTTTGTTGCGCCAGTCCTTTGCCACTTTCACAAATAACTGAAGAAAAATTTTCTTTCCGAAGAATTTTTCGGCATCCGTGCGCGCCTGGGTACCTACCCGCTTTAACATTTTGCCTTCCTTTCCTATAATAATACCTTTCTGGCTTTCACGCGAAACATAGATGGAAGCGGCAATATCTATAATATCCTCTTTTTCTTTAAATATTTCCACCGTAACCTCCGTGGAGTAGGGAACCTCCTTCTGGTAAGCCAGCAATATCTTCTCACGGATAATCTCCTCCATGAAAAACCGTTCGCTACGGTCGGTCAGTTCGTCTTTCCCAAAAAAAGGAGGACTTTCGGGCAACAATTCCAGAATGCGGGGAAAGATAGTTTCAACGTTAAAATTCTCCAGCGCCGAAACAGGGTAAACCGAAGCCCCCGGAAACACTTCACTCCAGTAATCAAACAACCGGACCACCTCTTTCTGGTTGGAAAGATCGACCTTGTTGATGATGACAATCACCGGCATGTTTGATTTGCGTATTTTTACGATGTAATCCGGATTTTTATCGGGTTTTTCCACTACATCGGTAACAAACAAAATAACATCGGCATCGGTCAGGGCAATGTCCACAAACTTCATCATCGCCTCCTGTAACTTGTACCCGGGTTTTAAAATCCCGGGAGTATCGGAATAAACCACCTGATAGTCTTCCCCATTCACAATGCCTTTAATGCGATGCCGGGTCGTCTGCATCTTTTGGGTAATGATCGACAGTTTCTGCCCCACCAGGGCATTCATCAGCGTCGATTTTCCGACATTTGGATTTCCTATAATGTTTACAAAACCAGCTTTATGTGTCATACTTTTCTTTTTTCCAAAAACCCTTTTCAGGTACTTCTGATGCTTCCCGCAATGATTCGGGAAAAGTGAAATTTAAAACTCTAAAAATCAGCGCAAAGATAATGGATTTGGTTTACCCCGAAAGAATTAATTCAAGGGAATTTCAAGGATGCGCCGAGCATTCGGCAAAATCTTAATCCCTTGTTAAAAGTCTTTAAAAAGACAATTGTCATTGGTACATTAAGGCTTTTTTGCTATTTTCAAAAATTTTGCATCAAGAAGTTTAAAATAAATATTCAACGCATATGAAGAGGGCTCATTTAGATAAAATAGCGATTAATGTACATGCACGACGAATTCTCCTGACCCTGTTGGAGGAAAACCCGGTTTTGGAAAAAATTCTGCGGAATTCCGCCAACGAACAAGAGGCCATGGAATCGTTAAAGGATTGGGTTTTGCCTCAGCTTGAAAAGAACCCTGCCGCCAGGGCATTTTATTACGGCAAAAACCACAACCATGAACTATTCACACAGCTTCGCTGGCAGGATTTTGCAGCCATCCGGTTACTCGATTACATCGACCATGCAGGAGAGGCTTATGCCGACCAGAACATCCATGGCGAGATGGCAGTAACCCATCCCGTGAAAATGTTGTGGCTGGCAACCAACTTTGGCATTGGAGGAGCCAAACCCGATTTCTTTCATGACATGCTCCGTCTTTTCCGGCAACTGAACGGCAAATTAAAACAGGAGATTCCGCAAAAGGAGCATATTAAACAATGGATGGACCGTTATCCCACCGGCCTCGATGAAGACATTGCAGAACTCCGCAAAAAAAACCGGATACGAATAATCCGTACCCTGATTGGAAAAATTGACAATGGAGAAATCGCCAGCAAACGGTATTCGTTTAAACCCACCCTGACACAGGAGGAGAAAGAAGCCAGGATGCTCGAATGGTGGAACGAAAGTGCATTTCACCTGAAATTTGCCGTCCGCTCGCCCGACCTGTTAAATGAAATGCTCGACTATTCGCTCGACCCCGACACCATGGATATTTTATACGAAGCAGAAGCAAAAGGAATTCCCTTTTTTGTGAACCCCTATTACCTCTCTCTTTTAAATGTACAAACGCCGGGTTTTGCCGTAGGAGGAGACCTGGCCATCCGGTGTTACATCATCTACAGCAAACAACTGGTAGAGGAATTCGGATTGATTGAAGCGTGGGAAAAAGAGGACCAGGTGAAGCCCGGGAAACCCAATGCTGCCGGATGGATTCTCCCATCGTCCCACAACATTCACCGCCGTTACCCTGAAGTGGCCATCTTCGTTCCCGACACCGTGGGGAGGGCCTGCGGCGGCTTATGTGCCAGTTGTCAGCGCATGTACGAATTCCAGAACGGCCGGTACAACTTCAACCTGGACAAACTGAAGCCAGGAGGATCGTGGAATACCCGGATGCCCCGGTTGCTGGAATATTTTAAGGACGATGCCCAGCTCCGCGATATCCTCATCACCGGCGGAGATGCGCTGATGAGTTCCGATAAGAGCCTGGAAAGAATCCTGAATGAGGTCTACCAAATGGCACTGCGCAAGAAAGAAGAAAACCAATTCCGCCCCGACCATGAAAAATATGCTGAAATGGTTCGAATTCGCATCGGAACACGTCTGCCGGCATATATTCCTTTCCGGATAACACCACGCCTGGGTGACATCCTCCGGGATTTCAAAAAGAAAGCTTCTGCCATCGGAGTCAGGCAGTTCGTGATTCAAACCCATTTTGAATCGCCCATGGAAATCACACCGGAAGCCAAAAAGGCTGTTCAAATTCTGCTTGATGCGGGCTGGGCCGTTACCAATCAACTGGTATTTACCACCCCGGCATCGCGTCGCGGCCATACCGCCAAACTGCGCAAAGTGCTGAACGACATCGGAATCGTTACTTATTACACTTTCACGGTAAAAGGATTCAAGGAGAACAGCGCTACCTTTACACCCAATGCCCGCGCTGTTCAGGAGGAACTCGAAGAAAAATACATCGGCAAACTGAATGACGAAGATACCGCATCATTGCAAACCCTGACCCATCATGCCGAAAACATCGCCGGGAACATTGAGAAACTGCGAAAACGAAATGATATTCCCTTCCTGGCTACCGACAGGAACATCATGAACCTCCCGGGAGTCGGAAAAAGCCTCACCTTCCGGACCATCGGCATTACCCGGTACGGCAGGCGCATTCTTCAGTTCGACCATGACCGCACGCGCAATCACAGCCCCATCATCGATAAAATGGGAAAAGTGATCGTCATCGAATCCAAATCCATTTCCGAATACCTCAGGCAAATGGAAGATATGGGGGAAGACGCCAAAGAATATGAAGGGGTTTACGGCTATTCCATGGGAGAAACGGAACCCCGGATGCCCATCTATGAATACCCGGATTATGATTTCAATATAACCAAAGAATTAACACACTTCGACCTTGAAGTGAAAGTCTGATTTTTATTTATCTTAGGGGCAAAATAATCATGTGTTATCACTGAAAAAAACCAATGAAGAATACATTTATACTGGTCTTCGTACTTTTACTCCTCCCCCTGATTGTCTTACCAAATTTTTCGGGTCAAACCCTGAATGAAGGGACCAACAATGCTGCAGGAAACCCTCAGGAAGCAGCGATACTACCCCGGAAACTGGTTTTTATAGCGCGGCATCAATACATGCAGGACCATCACAATACCGCCACGCTTTTTCAAACCGGAGAGATCAATACCAATAGCTTTACTCCGGGGGCTGCCCTCAAAATTCTGGATACCACGACCGGAAAAACCGAAACGCTGTTGGAAACAATCACAGGCGTAATCCGCGATCCTGAAGTTTCGTTCGACGGGAAGAGAATCGTCTTTTCTTACCGGAAAAACAAAGAGGATGATTATCACATTTATGAAATCCATGCCGACGGGAGCAATCTCACCCAGCTCACCCACGCTCCGGGGGTTTCAGATATCGATCCGCTATACCTGCCCAATAATCAGATTCTTTTCAGCTCCACCCGTGAGCCCAAATATTGCATGTGTAACCGGCACATTATGGCCAACCTTTTCCGGATGAACCCGGATGGTTCCAACATTGTCCAATTGGGCAAAAGCACCCTTTTTGAAGGGCATGCCGCTTTGATGAATGACGGGCGGGTGATATACGACCGCTGGGAATATGTAGACCGGAATTTCGGTGATGCCCAGGGATTGTGGACCGCCAATCCCGACGGCACAAATCACGCTGTTTTCTACGGCAATAATACCAATTCGCCGGGAGGTGTCATCGACCCCCGTCCTCTTCCCGGAAGCAACCTGATTTTGTGCATTTTTGGCTCCTGTCATGACAGGCCCTGGGGAGCCCTCACCCTGCTTGACCGCTCCAAAGGAGTAGACGGGAAGGAAGCGGTTGTTAAAATCTGGCCCGCAAAAGCCCGCGAACTCATTGGCAAAGGAAACTGGGATACTTTCATGCAACTGGATGTGAGGTATGAGGACCCTTTTCCATTGTCAAAGACCCAATTCCTGGTATCCAAATCCGTTATCCTGGAAAAGGGAAACAGCGGGCATCATCCCGTAAACGAAAAAATGGCCATCTGCCTGGTGGACCTTCAGGGAAATGAAACGGTTTTGCATGAAGAAGAAAGCCTGAGCTGCTTCGACCCCATGCCACTGGCTCCGCGGCACAAACCCCGCGAAATCCCCACTGCGCGGAAATTTGATGCATCACCCGGATATTTTTATGTACAGGATGTCTACGAAGGAACCCACATGGAAGAGGTAACCAAAGGTTCAGTCCATTATTTAAGGGTGGTGGAATCGCCCGAAAAACGAACCTATACCCCGGCTGCGTGGAATGGCCAGGGACAGCAGGCTCCGGGCGTAAACTGGCACAGCTTCGAAAACAAACGGGTTCTCGGAACCGTACCGGTGGAAGACGATGGCTCGGTCTATTTTGAAGCCCCGCCGGGACGCTACCTCTATTTCCAGTTGCTCGATGAAGAAAAAAAGATGGTGCAATCGATGCGGAGCGGCGTGATGGTCCATCCCGGAGAAACCAACGGGTGTATCGGGTGTCACGAAGACCGGCTTTCAGCTCCTCTGATAGCCCACCAGATGCCGTCAGCCATGCGAAAACCACCCCAAAAACTGAGCAACAGCCAGGGAGAAAACCCCATTTTCAGCTATACCCGCGACCTGCAACCCCTATTTGATAAACACTGCGTGGAATGCCACGATTTTGGGAAGAAGGCAGGAGAAAAACTCCTTCTGGCCGGTGATCGTAATCCCTATTTCAATGCCTCCTACATCGATCTTCACCTGAAAAAACAAATCCGGACTGTAGGTGGCGGACCTGCCGCCATACAGCAGGCTTACTCCTGGGGATCGCATGCCAGCAACCTGGTTCAGGTGCTCCAAAAAGACCACCATGGTGTAAAACTAACAGAAAAGGAGATGGAAACCATTTACACCTGGATTGACTTAAACGGCATTTATTACCCCTTTTATGAGTCGGCCTATCCCGAAAATCCTGCCGGCCGGAGCCCGCTGACCTTTGAAGAACTGCAACAACTGGGCGAACTCACCGGAGTGGATTTCAACACCCTCTCAGGCCACACCCGGACGCTGGGCCCCCAAATCTCTTTCGAACGCCCTGAACTGAGTCCCTGCCTGGAAAATATTCAGGCCGACGGAGGAGGTTATGCTCAGGCCCTGGCCCTTATCAAAAAAGGACAGCAGCGCCTGATTAAAACCCCCAGAGCCGACATGGAGGGGTTTATACCCTCCGAAGAACACCGGGAACAACTCCAAAAATATATGGATCGGTTGAAAATAGAACAAAAAAACAATCAGGCCATTGACAAGGGTAAGTTTGTCTATGATACCGCCGGCCAGTAAAAACCTGAAAAATACGTCCTTTGATGAGAAACCAAAATAAAAACAACCCCCTGCATCCATTTATCCTTTCCTTTCTCTCTCTTCTTCTTTTTTCCAACACAGCAAAACCGCAAAGTCCTTATTTTTCTCCCATTGACATAAAGACCGATGCGGTTGGCAGCGAAATTTACCTGGCCGGAAAAACAAGCATGGAAGTCCGGGCTTACTCTCTGACCGATTTTAGCTTAACCCGGAAAATCAGCACCAATTACCCCCCAAAAGCGTTGGCCGTGTCCGGAGAACATCTCCTGGCCGCCTGCTCCCGCTCCGCCGGAGAACTTCTGGTTATCGATAAAAAAACATTTCAGCAAAAGGCAAAGATTAAAGCCGGGCACGGGTCTTGTGATGTGGTTGTTTCACACGATCAGTCTACTGCATACGTTGCCAACCAGTTTTCCGATGACATATCGGTCATTGACCTCAACACTCAAAAAGAGACCGCCCGGATTCCTGTTTTGCGCCAGCCCTCCCAAATCGCGCTCTCCGGGGATGGCCAATTCCTCTTTGTGGCCAACTTTCTTCCGGCAGGCCCGGCAGATATCGACACCGTTACCGCTGAAATCAGCATCATTGATCTCCGGGAAAAAGCAGTGATCAGAAATATCCCGCTGGCCAACGGGAGCAATGCCTTACGGGGCATGTGCCTTTCACCTGACGGAAAGTACCTTTTTATTTCGCATAATCTGGGGCGCTTTCAAGTGCCCACAACACAGGTAGAACAGGGATGGATGAACACCAGTGCCCTCAGTGTGCTGGATGCCCTGCATGGAGAATATGTTGCCACAGTATTGCTCGATGAACCGGAAAGGGGGGCGGCAGGTTCATGGGGCGTTCATTGTTCAGAACAACACCTGTTGGTCGCCCATTCCGGCACCCACGATTTCAGCATTATCGACTATCCCGGCTTTTT
>CAYTDH010000016.1:11963-23931 GCA_964436325.1 uncultured Tangfeifania sp. | reverse complement strand
GTCAAGCGGATAATGAACTCCGGAATAGATACGGGAATAAGAAAAAAGAAGCGCCCAGAAAAGCAGCAATGCATGATACCCTTTATTCCGGAAAAGGCGGGATGAGAAAACAAGGAGGGCAAAACTGTTGGCTGCATGAGAAGAGACAAAACTAAACGATCCGCCTTTGCGCAATACATTGTGCACCATATGTTGAATTTCCGGATTATGCACCGGCCGTAACCGCTGAATGGTTTCCTTAAAAAACACCGAAATCTGGTCGCTCAGTAAAATAGTAAGCCCTAAAAACAATACGACCAGCCACCATTTGCTTTTGTAGTTTTTAATAATAAAAAAGAGAATAACCGCGTAAAAGGGGTACCAGGTTTCTTTTCGGGTCACAAGGAGCATGATGGTATCCCAAAAATCATTGTAAAAACTGTTCAGAAAAAGAAACAGCTCCCTGTCGAATTGCAGTATTTGTTGAAAAAATTCCATTTATTCATTCAGTTTTTGCCAGATTTTATCTTTTAAGGGAAGGATATTGAATCCTGTGACCGAAGAAAAAAACAAATGGGGGATACCGTTAAGTTCAGCGCTTATTTCATTCATCAACTCCTGATCGAGCATATCGGCTTTGCTAATGGCAAGAAAGCGCTGTTTATCCAGTAATTCGGGATTGTATTTTTCCAGTTCATGCAGAAGAATCTGATATTCTTTCAGGTGGTCGTTACTGTCGGCGGGGACCAAAAAAAGCAGCACGGGATTCCGTTCGATGTGTCTCAGAAAGCGCAAACCCAATCCTTTTCCCTGATGGGCTCCTTCAATGATTCCGGGAATATCGGCCATCACGAATGACTTTGTCTCGCGGTGCCCAACGATTCCGAGATTGGGAGTAAGGGTGGTAAAGGGATAATCGGCTATTTTGGGTTTGGCTTCGGAAACAACGGAGAGCAGGGTCGATTTTCCTGAACTTGGGAACCCCACAAGTCCCACATCTGCCAGCACCTTCAACTCAAATATTTTCCATCCCTCTTCTCCCTCTTCTCCCGGTTGTGCAAAGCGGGGTGTTTGAAACGTGGAAGACTTAAAATGATCATTACCGAGGCCTCCTCTTCCGCCGGGAAGAAGGATTTTCTGTTCGCCATGGCTGGTAATCTCAAATAAAAAAGTACCGGTTTCCGCGTCTCTCACAATGGTGCCCAGGGGCACTTCCAGGAGAGCATCCTCACCGTCGGCCCCCGTTTTGCGCTGAGCGCCCCCGGGTTGTCCGTTTCCGGCTTTCACGTGTTTCTGGTACTTTAAATGAAGCAGGGTCCATTTATTCCGGTTGCCCTCCAGGATAATATGCCCTCCCCGGCCGCCGTCACCTCCGTCAGGACCCCCTTTGGGGATAAACTTCTCCCGGCGAAGGTGGGCCGAACCGGCACCACCATGGCCCGACTTGCAATGAATCTTTACGTAATCAACAAAATTTGATTCTGCCATTTGCCTATCCCGCTATTCCGGTTTTCAAATTATCCTGCAGGATTCCCGGAAATCATTTACAGTTTCTCAACCACTGCTTTCAGCCTTCCGGCAATCTCTTCAATAGTCCCCATTCCGTTAATGCCATAATGTTTTCCCTGCTGGTCGTAATAAACAATCAACGGACGGGTTTTTTCGTTATACACATTGATCCGGTTCTCAATGACGGCCTGGTCCTGGTCATCGGCTCTCCCCGATATTTTACCCCTGCTGAGCAGCCGGTCAATCAATTCCTGTTTTTCAACCTCCAGGCTAAGCATGGCCGAAATCGGTGTTCCGTTTTCATTCAGCAGGTCATCGAGGGCTTTGGCCTGGTCAACATTGCGTGGGAATCCGTCAAAAATAAATCCATTGGCCTCTTTACTGGCATCGAGTTTACTTTTTATCATCCCGATAACAACCTCATCAGGAACCAGTTCCCCCTTATCCATAAAATTCTTGGCTTCCAACCCCAACTTCGTTCCCGCGGCAATTTCGTTGCGCAGCAAATCACCGGTAGATAAATGAATGAGTCTGAATGATTCGGTTAAATAAGCGGCTTGTGTCCCTTTACCAGCCCCGGGTGGGCCAAATAGTACTAAATTCAACATGCTTTTTGGTTTTATTCGTTAATAACTGAGTATATATCAATCAAATTTCTGCCGTGCCCGTCGTAATCGAGGCCATATCCCACAATAAAATCGTTGGGAATTTCCAGTCCCACATAATCCAGTTTGACTTCCATCTTCAAGGCATCCGGTTTCAACAGAAGGGTTGCGATTTTTACCTCTGCAGGTTTCATCTTATTGAGCTGTTCAAGGATATTATTTATGGTAATCCCGGAATCAACAATGTCTTCCAGCACAATGACCGTACGGCCCTCAATCTTTTCATTCAGACCAATGAGTTGCTTTACCTTTCCTGTGGTTTGATCGCCATGGTAAGAAGCCAGCTTTACAAAGGATATTTCCGACTGAAGCAATGAAATCCGCTTAAACAGTTCGGCAGCAAACATAAAGGAGCCATTAAGAATACAAATAAATAACGGATTCTTCCCCTCCAGGTCACCGTTCATTTGCCCGGCCATTTTTTCCACAACAGCCCTTATCTTTTCATAGGGAATGAAAAGTTGAAAATTTTTATCGTGAATTTTCACTTGTTTCATTTACGGAAAAATTATTTTTATAAGTAGCTTTTATGCTGTATTTTCGCCAAAAAAAAGAGAAGGCACAAAATAACAAAACAAATTGATTAACTGAAAATATATCAAGCAAAAGATGGAAGCAAAAGTGAGTATTATCATGGGGAGCACGTCCGACCTGGATGTGATGTCGAAAGCGGCAAAATTACTGGATTCCCTGGAAATTCCCTTCGAAATGAATGCCTTATCGGCCCACCGCACTCCCGATGAGGTGGAGCAGTTTGCCAAAAATGCCAGGGACCGGGGCATTAAAGTGATTATTGCAGGTGCTGGCATGGCTGCCCACCTTCCCGGCGTCATCGCGGCCATGACCCCTCTTCCCGTGATCGGGGTCCCCATTAATGCCAGCCTCGAAGGATTCGATTCGCTATTGGCCATCCTGCAAATGCCTCCGGGAATTCCCGTGGCCACTGTGGCTGTAAACGGAGCCATGAATGCAGCCATCCTGGCTGTCCAGATGATGGCTACCGGTGACCTGGAAATGATGCAAAAAATGGTGAAATACAAGGAAAGCCTCAAACAAAAAATTATTAAAGCCAACGAGGAACTCTCGGAAGTGAACTATTCCTTTAAAACCAACTGACTGGGAGTATCTTCTTTTCTTTATGATTCGCCTTCGTGTTTTTGTGACTTCATGGCATTCTTTTTTTAGGGGACAGGAATAATTCCTGGATTATTCGGGTTAGACTTTTCGGAATAGACTCAATCGTTGATTTAAAGGGTATGATATTGTTCTTTCGGACATTTCGTTGACACCCCCTGATTTAGTTGCTTTGCCTCTTGCATTTTTTTTGTTTTAGGGCTACCTTTCGGCTTCGAACACACAAAAAAATTGCTTTCACCATGGAAAGCCGCCCAAACATTCTTAACAGGGTACAACTCACCCTCGTGATGTGCACAATAACAGTGTCCCTTCATGGCGCCCGGCCAGTGGACAATCATCCTTCAGGAGCGCGCTCAGCAAGCCTGTCTCACGCCTCCGTAGCACTCTCCGATGCCTGGTCTGTTTTCCACAATCAGGCCGGAATGGCAAACCTGGATGCATATTCTGCTTCCGTCTTTTATGAATCGAAGTATGGGCTAAAAGAGCTCTCCCTGGCTGCAGCGGCCTTCATCTGGCCGGTTAACAGAGGAGCCTTCGGATTTAGCATGCTTCAGTTCGGTACCGGCCCGTTTAAAGAACAAAAAACAGGACTCGCATTTGCCCGCTCCTTTTCTCCGGAGTGGAAAGCCGGAATTCAGCTTAATTACCTGGCCCAAACACTCCCTGAAAACAAACGTCCTTTTGGTGTAGCCACCTTCGAAGGTGGAGTTATCTGGAATGCTGGTGAGGATCTGGCGCTGGGAATTCATCTTGCCAACCCCCTGCAAAAAAGCCTGAATACATGGGATGGATTGAAATCACCAGCGACGGTTATCCGCACAGGCGGCTGTTATCAATTTGGAAATCGGGTATTGGTAATGTTTGAAGGAGAGAAAAAAGACCGGAATCCGGTACAGTTCAAAACAGGACTTGAATTTCAACCTGCTTCAAAAATGTGTTTCCGGCTGGGAGTCTCCGGAGCCCCTTTCCGTTATTCTGCGGGGCTGGGATTCCAAATCCTCCCGGTTCAACTCGACATTGGATTCAATTATCATGAATATTTAGGTGTGACTCCCTCCTTTTCCCTTCAATTTCAATGGTGATGCAACAAACTTTCAAACTGACAATCCTCCTTTTGCTGGCTGCAGCAACTTTTACCTCATCTGGACAACCAGGCGGCGACATTGAGCTTGTTGAACAGGTTATTGAATCGATCATCGAAGACCTGGAGCCGGGAACAGACCATGCGATGATTCTGGAAGACCTGGAATACCTGGCGGAAAATCCCCTCAATTTAAACACGGCCACCCGCAATCAGCTCTCAAGGCTTCATCTGCTCAACCCTTTACAGATAGAAGAATTGATTGGTTACCAGGACGAATACGGGCCGGTTTATTCCCTCTATGAACTGAATGCCCTGGAGGGCTTCAGCCCCCGGCTGCTAAAACGCCTCGCACCCTTTGTGCGGTTTGGCCCCCCAAAAAAAGACCCGTTCAAATTTTCGGACCAGTTGCGTTTTGGGAAACATGAAACTATTTTACGGTCCCTTGGCACCGTTCAAAAACCCAGGGGATACAAAGCCAAAGAAGATGGCACCATTCCTTTTGAGGGGAACAGAGCCCGGTATTATGCCCGCTACAGATTCCGGTCCGGGGAATTTCTTTCCGCAGGATTCACCGCCGAAAAAGACCCCGGAGAAGCATTTTTTACCGGATCCTGCAAACAGGGATTCGATTTCTATTCGGCGCATCTCAGCTTCAGGATAAGCCCGGCCATCGAAAAGATTATCGTTGGCGACTATAGTGTGCGTTCAGGACAGGGATTGGCTTTATGGCAGGGATTCTCCACAGGAAAATCAGCTTTAGCACTGGATATCTCCAAAACCGGCCAGGGAATACGCCCTTATACCTCTACGGGTGAAAACCACTTTTTCAGAGGGATTGCTGCTGCACTGAACTTCAAGAATACCAGAATGCAGTTGTTCTTTTCCAACAAAAAAAATGATGCCAATCTTGTATTCGACACCCCGGATCAGCCCTCTTTCTCCAGCCTGCAGTCTTCGGGTTACCATCGGACCGAAAATGAAATTGCCGACAAAAACAGCGTAAAGGACTGGAATACGGGACTGCTGATCACCAGCCGGTTCAACCACCTGAGCACCGGCATCACCGTATTGTACCGCCGTTTTGAACTTCCCTTTATCCGGAGCGATCAACTGTATAACAGGTTTCGCTTCAAGGGAAAAACAAATTTTGTGGCCGCCACACACTATTATTTAAGCAAGGGAAAATTCCGGTTTTTTGGTGAAGGAGGCGTCTCCAGGTCGAAAGGAACTGCTGTACTCCAGGGCAGCGCTGTCCATTTGCACGACCAGATTCAGGTTTCAGCACTGTTCAGGCATTTCGGCAAAACCTATCATGCCCTATGGGCCGCACCCTTTGCAAATGGAAGTTCAGCAAGCAATGAAACGGGTTTTTATTTGGGCACCCGCATCCTGCCCTTCAAGTTCACCACCCTCACTGCTTACACCGACTTTTTCCGCTCTCCATGGGTGAAATTCACCACCGCAGCCCCCTCAAAAGGCTGGGAAACGATGGTCCGGGCCCATTTTGATTTTCCCGGGATAACCGAATTTTACGTGCAAACAAAAACCGCTCAGAAAGAACGAAAGAAACGCCCTTCAGAACGGTACCTGAATATCAACGAATATTCCCGGAAAAGCAGAATCCACTTCATCATGGCCCCTTCCGGCCCCTTTTCTTTAAAAACACGCTTTGAACATATCTTCTTCAAAGGGGAAACAACCGAAAATGGATATATGGCTTTTCAGGATATCAGGTACCAGCCGGAGAAAGGGCGCCTCAAATTAACGGGCAGAATCGCCTGGTTTCACACTCAAAGTTATTACTCCCGCATTTATGCGTATGAGAATGACCTGCTCTATTCGTTTTCTATTCCTGCATTTTTTGGAAAAGGGTGGAGAACCTACCTGCTCGTAAAATACAAAACCAAAAACAATGTTGAACTGAATTTTAAGGTGGGGAATACCGTCATTAAAGACGCAGAAACCGTGGGATCAGGGTATAATGAAATTTCCGGCAACAAAAAAACAACGCTAAAAATCCAATTGAGGTTGAAAATATAGGTTTGAATTTGTTACTTTGCTACGTTAAACAAAAAATCAACAGTGTGGAATACAACTACGACGATATACGGCCCTACACCGACAAAGAAGTCAGGCAGAAAGTCAGGCTCATGGTAAAAGATCCTGCTTTCGACAAGGTTTTAATGCACCTGTTCAAAGTGCGCCCCAAAGTGGAAGTAGTCAAGATGCAATTGCGTATGGTCCGGAAAATCAAACAACTGCAGGGTGGCTTTGTGTACGATTTACTCCGGTGGATCATCAACAATACTTCTGATGGACTCTCCTGTAAAGGTTTTGAAAAACTGGACAAGAATAAAGCTTACCTGTTTATTTCCAACCACCGCGACATTGTGCTCGATGCTGCGCTATTGAACTACCTGATTTTTGAGAAAGGGATGAATACCACCCAGATTGCCATTGGCAACAACTTGTTGCTTTACGACTGGATTGAACATGCGGTGAAACTCAACCGCGCTTTTATCATTAAAAGAGATCTGACGGCCCGGGAGTTAATGAAAGCCTCCCGGAAAGTATCCCACTATATCCGCAAATCGATTACCGAAGACAATCTTTCCGTATGGATTGCACAGCGCGAAGGACGCACAAAAAACGGGGATGACAAAACCCAGTTAAGCGTTCTTAAAATGCTGAACATGAGCAATAAAAAGGACCTGAAAGAAGGATTTAACGAACTGAATATTGTTCCGGTATCTATCTCCTACGAAATTGAACCATGTGGCCTTGCCAAAATGAAGGAGTTGATCAAGAAAGAACACTACGGACAATTGAAAACCAGCAAAGACGATTTAAAAAGTATGTCTATGGGAATGTTTAACCCGAAAGGCAGGATGCGGTTTGTTTTTGGCACTCCCATTGAAGTAGAGAACATGCAGGGAAAAACGTCAGACCAGAAAAATGAAATGATTGAGCAACTGGGAAATGCCATTGACCGGCAGATATACACCAACTACAAACTCTGGCCCAACAATTACATCGCTTACGATTTGCTGACCCAGGAGAATGAATTCCATGATAAATACACCGAAGAGGATAAAAAGCATTTTGAAACCATGATCGAACAAGCCATGATCCATATCGATTTTCCCATCACCGATATTCAGGAAAGGTTTTTAAGAATCTATGCGAACCCTGTTATAAATAAACTTAAAGTTACTGAAAAATAAACACATGGCTACCATTATCTGGGACTGGAACGGAACACTCCTGAATGACCTTGATTTGTGCATTTCGTCCATCAACACGCTATTGGCAAAAAGAAATTTACCCCTTCTCAATCACAACTCCTACAAAGAAGTCTTTTCCTTTCCGGTAAAGGGCTATTACCGCGCCATTGGGTTTGATTTTTCAAAAGAGGATTTTGCTGTTCCCGCAAGGGAGTTCATCGATTTATACGACAGCCAGGTCAAAAACAGTCCGCTTCACCCCTCAGCAAAAAAGGTGCTTCGTCACTTCGAAGAACGGGGTCACAAACAGTTTGTGCTTTCCGCCATGAAACAAGCCATGCTGGAGCAAACATTGAAAGAGAAGGAGATTCTTTCTTTTTTCGAGGACGTGGCCGGACTAAACGACCATTATGCCACCTCCAAGATTGACCGGGGACATGAGCTTCTCTCCCGCCACAATATAGACCAGGAAAAAACCTGGATAATCGGGGATACCAACCATGATTTTGAAGTAGCCAGTGCATTGGGAATCCGGTGTATCCTCGTTTCGGACGGACACCAGTCAGAAAAAAGACTTAAAAAAACAGGAGCGAAGGTCATCTCCCAACTCAGTGATTTATTGCAGCTTGAAAAAAATAAGGTTGATTAAAAGATATCCCGTTTTTTTATATCGCGGATAAAAAGCTGAAGGTTGGTTTTTCCCCGGTATTCATTTTCTGTAACCGAGTAGCACACATCAAAAGGCAGACCGGAGGTGATCAAATCAAATTTATCGGATTGGTTAAAGGCAATCCCGGGGAATATTCCCGAATTCACATCGGGTTCCACCAGGTCCAGTTTCAGGTGCTCCTGCCCTTTTCCGACCAGACGCGAAGTCCCCGCATCAAAAACATCCTCTGTAATGAAGATCGGTGTCGGATTGTGCGGTCCAAAGGGAGCAAACTGCTTTAATATTCGGTAAAAACGGGGAGTAATTTCACTGAGGGGTATTTTGGCATCCACATCAACGGTCTGCAACTGCTGTAAATCGGTCACCTGCTTCGAAACAATCTCTTCAAAACGACGCCGGAACTCCGGAATATTCTCAATCTTCAAAGTAAGACCGGCAGCATACATGTGTCCCCCGTAAGATTCGAGCAGATCACTGCACTGCCCGATGGCTTCATACAGATCAAAATCCTTCACCGATCGGGCTGAACCGGTGGCCAGTCCGTTCGATTCGGTCAGAATGATGGTAGGCCGGTAAAATTGCTCCGTAACGCGGGACGCCACAATGCCCACCACCCCTTTATGCCAGTCGCGGTTATACAAAACCGTGCTTTTCATGTTTTCCATTTCGGCATTCGATTCAATCATGTCGAGCGCTTCCTGGGTAATATCGCGGTCAAGCGTTTTTCTAATCTCATTAAACGAATCAATTTCTTCGCCCAGAAGGTCAGACTTGTCTTCGCTGCTGGCGACCATAATTTGCACTGATTTCTTGCCGTGTTCAATTCTACCTGAGGCATTCAGCCGCGGGCCGATTTTGAAAACAATATCGCTGATGGTAATTTCGGTGCCATTGATCCCGGCAAAATTGATGATGGTCTGGAGCCCTATTCCCGGATTGGAATTGAGTTTTTTGAGTCCATAATAGGCCAGCACCCGGTTTTCACCTGTGATGGGAACAATATCGGAGGCAATGCTGACCACCACTAAATCGAGGAGGTCATAAATTTCTTCCAGCTCAACACTGTTTTTCTGACAGTATGCCTGGAGCAATTTAAACCCCACACCGCACCCCGATAATTCTTTGTAAGGATAGGGACAATCGGGCTGTTTGGGATCGAGAACGGCAACAGCAGCAGGGACGGCCTCGTCGGGGTTATGGTGGTCACACACCACAAAATCGAGCCCACGCTCCTTTGCATCGGCAATTTTATCCACCGCCTTTATGCCGCAATCGAGGGCAATAATGAGCGAAAAACCATTTTTCTCTGCATATTCAATGCTTTGGGGAGAAATGCCATACCCCTCTGTATAGCGGTCGGGGATGTAATATTCAATGTGCCCGAGCCGGGGTTTCAGAAAAGAGTACATCAATGCCACCGAAGTGGTACCGTCCACATCGTAATCGCCATAGATCAATACCTTCTCCTGATTGGCAATGGCCATGTCCAGACGGGCAACCGCCTTATCCATATCTTTCATCAGAAAAGGATCGTGGAGATCACTGAGTCGGGGACGAAAAAAAGCTTTGGCCTCATTAAAAGTCTTTATCCCCCGCTGTACGAGCAACCGGGCAATGGTCATATTGACATTCAATGCTGCCGAAAGGTGTTTTATCTCGTTTAAGTCTCCTTGATGTTTTAAATTCCAAATTCGTTCCATACGTCACAATTCAATTTTCCTTCCGCTCATCTGGTTTCACAAAGATAAAAATTGCTTCCGATATTCGGGGTCTTTTCAAAAAGCATTGAAAAACAATTTATAAATCATGCCCCAAGACCCACCAAAAAGAAAAACCAAATCGCATCTTTTATTATCTTTGCGCAAATTTTACAGACCAGCATGAATCAAAAAGAGATGAGTCAATTGGAACTGAGCGAACAGGAAGTCATACGGAGAAATTCCCTGAAAAAGTTGCGTGAACTGGGGATAGAACCCTACCCGGCAGCAGCTTATGAAATCAATACCTGGTCACAGGAAATAAAAGACAATTACAACGAAAAAAAGAATCATTTCCAGGAGGTCCGGCTGGCAGGCCGCATCATGAGCCGACGCATAATGGGCAAAGCCTCTTTTGCGGAGCTGCAGGATACCAAAGGGCGCATTCAGCTCTATCTTAACCGCGATGAAATTTGTCCCGGTGAAGATAAAACCTTATACAACGAAGTCTTCAAAAAACTACTCGACATCGGAGACACTATCGGTGTGGAAGGTTCAGCATTTATTACCCAAATGGGAGAATTAACGGTTCAGGTAAAAACATTTACCGTTCTCAGCAAATCGTTACGGCCTTTGCCGGTGGTCAAAGAAAAAGAGGGGAAAACCTGGGATGCCTTTACTGATCCCGATCAGCGCTACCGCCAGCGTTACCTCGACCTCATTGTCAACCAACAAGTGAAGGATGTTTTCATCAAACGCACGAAAATCATCGATACCATCCGGCAAATGTTCAACGAATACGGATACCTTGAGGTGGAAACCCCCATTCTGCAGCCCATTCCGGGTGGTGCAGCCGCGCGTCCGTTTGTCACCCATCACAATACGCTCAACATGCCCCTTTACCTGCGCATTGCCAATGAGCTGTATTTAAAACGCCTTATTGTGGGAGGTTTTGAAGGCGTTTATGAATTTGCCAAAGATTTTCGCAACGAAGGGATGGACCGGACTCATAACCCGGAATTTACTGCCATGGAAATTTATGTGGCCTACAAAGACTATAAATGGATGATGAGTTTCACCGAAGAGATCTGCGAACGGGTGGCGCTGGCCATTCATGGCACCACCAAAGTGCAGGTAGGAGAACAGCTCATCGACTTTAAAACCCCCTACCCCCGGGTTACCATGGCCGACTCCATCAAAGAATTTACCGGGTACGATATTCTGGGAAAAACCGAAGAAGAGTTGAGGACAATCTGCGATAAGCTGGGCATGGAAACCGATCCCACCATGGGAAAAGGAAAACTGATTGATGAAATTTTCGGGGAAAAATGCGAACACCATTACATTCAACCCACATTTATCACCGATTACCCGGTGGAAATGTCGCCGCTGACCAAGCGGCACCGTGAAAACCCGGAACTGACCGAACGTTTTGAGTTAATGATAAACGGCAAAGAAATTGCCAATGCCTATTCCGAGCTCAACGACCCCATCGACCAGCGCGAACGGTTTGAGGAACAGTTGAAGCTGTCGGAAAAAGGTGATGATGAAGCCATGTTCATCGACCAGGACTTTCTGCGTGCCCTGGAATATGGAATGCCTCCAACCTCGGGAATGGGAATGGGTATCGACCGGCTTACCATGTTCATGACCAACAGTCCTTCGATTCAGGATGTGCTTTTCTTCCCCCAAATGAAACCCGAGAAAAAACAGGTGGAACTAACCGAAGAAGAAAAACTGGTGCTGGAACTGCTGAAAACCGAATCCCCTGTGGAACTAAATGCCATCAAAACTCAGTCGGGACTCAGCAATAAAAAATGGGACAAATCCATTAAAGGGCTCACCAAACACAAACTGGCCAAAGTAAATAAAACCGAAGAAGGACTTTTTGTGGAAATGGTGGAGTAGGAAGAGGACGGAGGACCGGGGACCGATGACCGAGGACCGGGGACCGGGGACGGAGGACCGGGGACGGAAGACAGGTGACTGGGCACTGTGACGGA
>CAYTDH010000016.1:0-11863 GCA_964436325.1 uncultured Tangfeifania sp. | reverse complement strand
TCGAATACCCCAAGCGACACCGACGGTAGTCTCATTCGAAATCATCGGGTGAATAAACCCCGTAACTTTCCCTCACCCTGACATCTCAAGGTTGACCTGACACCAGGCGGAAATCAAAAAGTCATAACGCTGGCATCGCCTTTCAGATAATCCGAAAGAGGTTTCCCCATTCCTTTCACTTCGATATCCAGGTTTCTCAAATCTTCCACCACCCCATATTCACGGGCACAAGCAATACAGGCCAGGAGCTCCACACCATCCTCCTGCATGGCTTTCAGCTTTTTCTGTATTTCCAGGTTCTCCGACACCATTTTCGCCGACGGCCCCCAGATAATCATGGTCACCTCGTTGAACCATCCTGCGGTTTTGGCACCATGGGTGTACATTAAAATCATCCGTTCGGCCAGGTAGGGGTCGTCACTGGTCCATACAATGACCAGTTTATCCGAATCACCTTCTGCAGTGGGTGTTTGTGCCTTCGCTTCTGAAAAGGCACTAAAAGTGAGAAAAAGAAAAAATGTAAAAAAGAAAACTCTTTGTTTCATGTCATATATTTTAATCGGGAACACAAAACTAAGCAATCGCTTGGTTTTATCCAACTTTTTTTTCTTAAATTAGCTGCAAAAAACAAAATGTTTATCAACCTAATCCAAAATTCAACACTACTCATTTCTCTTACAGTTTTGTATGGATTAATCAAATGGTCCCGGCTGAAGAACAAAACATTCGATCAGCTACTTCAGGGAATCTGGTTTGGGAGTGTTGCTGTAGTTGCCATGATGATGCCTTATGAGTACACACCCGGTATATTATATGACGGGCGCTCGGTGATATTGACCCTGGCGGGTTTGTGGGGTGGCGGATACACTGCTGTTGTTTCCATTTTTATGGCAGGCGCCTACAGGATTTTTGCGGGAGGTACCGGCATTTGGGCAGGACTGGCAACCATTCTTTTTACGGGTTTAACAGGACTCTTTTTTCGTCAACTCTTCAAAAATAAGCTTCACAAACTAAAAATTCTCCATTTTTTAGGAATCGGAATCGTTTCCCATCTGTTAACACTGGCTGCCCAGTTTTTTCTTCCTGAAAATGAGCGGCTTCTTGCCATATATAGCATTTGGGTACCCATTCTGTCGATATTGCCAATAACTTTTGCAGTCATTGCCAAACTATTTCAGCTTATTGACCGCTACATCCAAAGCGAACAAAAGATCAGGGAGGCAGAATCGTTGTACCGGACCACCCTGTTAAGCATTGGTGATGCGGTGATATGCACCGATAAGAATGGAACCATAACCCAGATGAATACCATCGCAGAACAACTCACAGGATGGAAATTATCCGGGGCCAAAGAACAAAAGCTGGAAGAAGTTTTCAGAATCATCAATGAGAACAACCGGGAAAAGGTTGAAAGCCCTTTTGAAAAAGTGCTGAATAGCGGCTCCATCGTGGGATTAGCCAATCATACCCTGCTCATCTCAAAAGAGGGGAAAGAGATTCCCATTTCCGACAGTGGAGCTCCGATTAAAAATGACAGGGGTGAAATCACCGGAGTGGTTCTGGTATTCCGCGACCAAACCGAAGAGAGAGCGTATCAGAGAAGGATTACTCAAAGTGAGACTCAGTACCGTGAATTGGTGGAATCCACCGATTCGATCGCCTGGGAGTACGATATTCTTATAGATAAATGGGTATACGTGGCTCCCCAGGTGACCGAAAAGCTGGGGTGGCTGCCTGAAGAGTGGACAAACCTGGAATTCTGGAAAAACAATCTTCACCCCGACGAGCGGGAAAGCGCCACGAATTACTGCCTTGACTGTGCAGCCAGAGGCGAGTCGCACTCTCTGGAATATCGGTTTAAAAGAAAAAATGGCGGTTACATTTGGATTCGCGATGTGGTATCTGTAGAACTTCAGGATAATAAACCGGTAAAAATCCGGGGGGTGATGTTCGACATTACGGAAAGGAAAAATACAGAAATAGACCTGAAAGAAAAGAACACCTTTATTCAAACAGTACTCGATAATCTTCCGATTGGGGTTGCGCTCAACAAAATTAATGAAGGAACGGCCTTTTACATGAACCGGAGATTTGAAGAGATTTATGGCTGGAAAGCATCGGAACTGAAGAATATCCCCGAATTTTTCCAGAAAGTATATCCCGATGAGAATTACCGGAAAAAAGTAATCAAAATGATAATGGAGGGTGTTGAATCGGGTGATGCGCAGAACATGCACTGGGAAAACATTCAAATTGCCCGGCATGATGGCACAACAGGTTTTATTAATGCTGTAAATATACCCCTTCCCGAACAGAATACCATGGTATCGACCGTAATGGACATCACCACCCGCATAATGGCAGAAAAAGAATTACAGCAAAGCGAAGAGCGTTTCCGGAAAGCGGTTCTGCTGGCGCCAATACCCATTATGGTGCATGACGAAGATGGAAATGTGATTAATCTGAGCGAGGGATGGACCCATTTTTCAGGGTACACCATTGAAGAGATTCCAACCATAAAAGAATGGACGAAAAAGGTTTACGATAGAGAAGCCAAAAAAGTGGAAAATTATGTTGCCCGATTATTCAATGAAGATGAAACCGTGATAAGCGACGAATTTAGAATCATTTCAAAATCGGGAGAGAAAAGAATCTGGAACTTCTACACCACCCCGCTTGGAAAATTGGGTAGCGGAAAAAAAATAATGCTTAGCATAGCGCCTGATATCACCCAACGAAAAAAGGTGCAAAACGAACTGATAACCGCCAAAGAAAAAGCCGAAGAGAGTGAACGGCTAAAAACAGCCTTCCTGGCCAACATGAGCCATGAAATACGCACTCCGCTGAATGGAATCCTGGGATTTACCAATCTATTAACCGGGGATGATCACTTCTCCGAAAAAAAGAAAAAAGAATTCGGCTCCATCATTCAAAAAAGTGCGGAAGGGCTCCTGAAGATCATTAATGACATCCTCGATATTTCAAGGTTGGAAACAGACAAAACCACCATTGACAAAAAACCTTTCGAGGCAGAAAGAATGCTTACCACGCTCTATTCCCTGTTTCAAAAACGGTTGACAGATTCCGGAAAAACAGGAGTGGTCTTAAAATTAGAGAAACCTGACCGTCCGGCTATATTAATCACCGATGAAAACAGGCTGACGCAAGTTTTTTCAAACCTCCTCGACAATGCCCTCCGGTTTACCAGTGAAGGTTCTGTTACATTTGGGGTTTCAGAAGTAAACGGAAATAAGCTGACGTTTTTTGTCACCGATACAGGAATCGGAATTCCCAAAGAAAAACACACCATGATTTTCGACCGTTTCAGCCAGTCGAACAACAGCGCTGTGCGAAGTTATGGCGGAACCGGTCTGGGGTTGTCCATCGTAAAAAAACTCCTTGAACTGATGGGAAGCGAAATTTCCCTGGAATCAGAACCCGGGAAAGGCACCACCTTCAGGTTTGAGCTTCCCTTCCATTTAAAAAGAGAAAATGGAAAGACAAAGGAAAAAACATGATTCATAAAAGCGAAAAGAGTACCATTCACTGGGGATCATTTGTAAAACCCAGAAACAGGCTGTCCATATTCAGACCGGATTAACCGACTATCTTCCGAAAACGGTTTTGCTAACAGATGAAAGCGCTGCCTTATCAGACGGGGCTATTGTTTTTCACATGCGGAATTTCCGGTGTTCAATATTTCCATTTATTCGCCAATTTGACCAGGGAAAGCATCACTGGTACTTCAACCAATACGCCAACCACCGTTACCAGCGCAGCCGGGGAATGCAGGCCGAACAAAGCGATGGCCACAGCCACGGCCAGTTCAAAAAAGTTACTGGCGCCAATCATGGCTGCCGGGGCACAGGTGGGGTGCGGAAGCTTCAGTCTTTTACCCCCGAACCAGGCCAGGAAAAAGATAAAGTAGGTTTGAATAACCAACGGTATGGCAGCAAGCAAAATAATCAGCGGATTATTCAGGATATTTTGTCCCTGGAAAGCGAACAGCAGCACCAGTGTAACCAGCAAGGCAACGATGCTCACCGGTTTCAGCCTGGGCAGAAAATCTTTCTTGAACCACTCCTCTCCGCGGCGTTTTATCAAGATTCGCTGAGTAATAACTCCGCCAACCAGCGGAACAACCACAAAAATGATAACACTTGCCACCAGCGTATCATATGGGATGGAAATATTCGTAATTCCGAGCAACAGGCCCACAATCGGCACAAATGCCACCAAAATAATAAGATCGTTTACCGAAACCTGCACCAGTGTGTAATTGGGATCGCCGTCGGTAAGGTAGCTCCACACAAAAACCATGGCCGTGCAGGGGGCAGCACCCAGAATAATAGCTCCTGCAATGTACTCATCTGCCAGAGCAGGATCGATCCACGCTGCATAAATCTTTGAGAAAAATACCCATGCAAAAAATGCCATGGAGAAGGGTTTGATGGCCCAGTTGATGATCAACGTCCACACAATTCCGCGTGGTTTTTTGCCTACCTGTTTGATGCTGGTAAAATCCACCTGCAGCATCATGGGATAAATCATCAACCAAATGAGAACAGCAACCGGAATATTTACACGGGCGAATTCCAGGCTGCTAATGACTTCGATGGAATCTCCAAAAATATAGCCCAACCCTATGCCAGCCAATATTCCGAGAGCAACCCAAACAGTCAGGTATTTTTCGAAAAAACCAATGGTCTTTTTGGGTGAATCAGTAACGGTTCGTTTATCTAATTCTTTGTCCATTTGTTTTAGTTGGTTTATTTGCCTGCACTTACTGTTATACTCAAAACACCCGTGACCGAATGGTTCAATGCTTTCAATCCGGTTTTACTCAGATACCTGGTAAGGATATTTTCAGGAATAACAATGGGTTTCTCCTTGCGGATTTCGACCTGGCAAAATCCGAGCCGCTCAATAATTTCCAGGTATTCCTGTTTTTCGATTGCTCCTGATACGCAGCCAGCATACATCTCGGCAGCTTCTTTTAACCCTTCAGGAAGCTGACCGTTTGTTACCACATCCGAAATGCAAAAATGACCTCCTGGCTTCAAAACCCGGAAAATTTCTGAAAATGCCTTTTGTTTGTCGGGTACCAAATTAAGCACACAGTTGCTGATAATCACATCGAAAGTGGAATGGGCGAAGGGCATTTCCTCGATGTCACCCTGAATGAATTGAATGTTTTTGAATCCGGTTTTGGCTAAATTCTGCCGGGCTTTTTGTATCATCTCCCGGGTAAAATCAAGACCGGTAACTTTTCCGCTCTCTCCGGCAAGTACACCAGCCACAAAACAGTCGTTACCTGCGCCACTTCCCAGATCAAGCACGCTATCGCCCTGTTTAATCCCTGCAAATTCGGTGGGTAGTCCGCAGCCAAGGCCCAAATCCGCATCCGGATTGTACCCTGTTACGTTAATGTATTCATCACCAATCATGCGAAACTCCGGTTCACCGCAACAACCCGCCGAACCGCAGCATCCGTGTGATTCTGCCAGCAGGCTGCTCTGACTGGCAATTGAACCGTATTTTTCTTTTACAATTCCTTTTAAATCTTCTGCCTTCATAAAATGAACCCATTTTCAGTTTGCCAGATTCTCCTGGTAAAATTTCCAGAAAGCCTCTTTGATTTCGTCACGAACGCGATAATATTCGCTTTGAATGAATTCCGGCGTTCCGGTAGCGTACGACGGATCGTCGAATCCAATGTGCAGGCGGTGATTCACTTTACCAAAGAAAGCCGGGCAGTTTTCGTTGGCGCCGCCACAAACAGTAATTACGTAGTCCCATTCTTTGTTGAGGTAATCATCTACTGAATCGGAGGTGTGATGGCTAATGTCGATGCCAGTTTCCTTCATTACTTCCACTGCTTTTTGATTGAGCTTTCCGGATGCTTCGGTACCTGCCGAAGCCACTTCAAGCCGGTTATCAAACGATTTTAAAAATCCGTGTGCCATCTGGCTGCGGCAACTGTTGCCGGTGCATAAAATCAGAATTTTCATGGATTATAAAATTGACAAATTGATAAATTGTTGAATTGTTGAATTGTTGAATTAACATAGACTGGTTTAAATCTGTATGTTTTTTTATTCCTTCATGAATTTATAATGCACATCGGCAAATGCTTTATGGGCAATAGATTCCGTATGGCAGGAGTTGCAGCTCATTTTCACAGAAGTATTTTGCAACTTACCTTCTTTTCCGTGGCATGCCAGACAAGAAGCTACCTCCTCATTGCTGTGAACATCGGCAATGTATTCGTATGCATAAATTTCATTAAGCGATGTGGCAACTTTTTGAGCCACATCGGCTGTCAGGCGGCGGCATCTTTCCTTTCGCTCCTTGCTGGTAATTTTCAACCCCGAATCGTTGCACCAGTTGGTATTTGATGCATGACACAAAACAGAATTGGGCACACTTTGGGGAGGTGTAAAATCATAATTTGGTTGAGCAGGAACAAAGGATGGCAAAGCTTCTTTTTCGTACCACTGGAATAGGTCGGCTATCATTCTGTCCTGAACACTTTTGTCGGAAATGAGCAACCCAATAACCGCAGCGGCTCCGTTTAATGCGCCGCAAACCGAACCATAACCGCCCACACCGCCGTGCCCGTATTTAAACATGTGAAACGGAAATGAAGAATACGGCTCACCAACTTTTTCAGCCAATTGGTAAGCAATACTTTTTACCGTTGCATACATACAACTGCCCTCGCTGTAGGAATTATACGCCAGTTCACCAGTGGCGGCAGGGTTCAGCCTTACATATTTCCAATCGGTTTCCGGTGGATTGTAATCGAGTATTGATGTTTCGGCAGCAGGCAGTTTTTCAGGTTTGAATGCAGTGGTAAGTGCAACCAGGCCAGCTCCTCCAGCCGCAAAAGCACTTCCAACTACTTTCATTGCTTTTCTTCTGTCCATTTTTTTTGTTGTTTTTGGTTTATAAAATCCAGTTAAATAAATATCCAAGTAGTATAATAAAGACGGTAATTGTCCCGAAGAAAATACCGATGAGTTTCCATTTCATCACTTTTTTCAGCAACGTGGCTTCGGGCAGCGACAAGCCAACCACGGCCATCATAAAGGCAATGGCCGTTCCCAACGGAACGCCTTTGGCCACAAACACCTGGATGACCGGCACAATTCCTGCAGCATTGGCATACATCGGAACGGCGAGGATGACAGCAAGTGGGACGGCGAACCATTTCCCTTCAGAAAGGTAACCGGTAAAGAAATTCTCGGGGACATAACCGTGCATTGCAGCGCCAATGGCAATACCAATCAGCACGTAAACCAGCACTTTCCGGACAATGTCCCATCCTTCGCGAATGATACCCGGCCAACGATCGATAAACGGTGTTTTTTCGGATTCCCACTTTTGGGATTCCTGTGCTGAATTCACCTGAATCTGCCTTACCCAATCACTCAGATAGCGCTCGAGTTTAAATTTCCCCAATAAAAATCCGCCGATTGTCCCCAGCAAGATTCCGCTGACGGCATAAATCAATGTGGCTTTAATCCCGAATAAACCCAGAAACAGGGCCACTGCCACCTCATTGACCAGTGGGGAAGTAATTAAAAACGCAAGGGTCACCCCCAATGGAATCCCTCCGTTTACAAATCCAATGAAAAGCGGGATGGATGAACAGGAACAAAAGGGTGTGATCGCACCAAAGAAGGACGCAAACAGGTATTGCAGCCCGTACAGTTTTTTTGTGGTCAGGAAAGTGCGAAGCCGCTCGATGGGAAAATAGGCATTCACCACGCCCATGAGCGAACTGATGAGAAACAGCAGAATCAGGATTTTCAGGGTATCGTAAATGAAAAAACTGACGGATTCCGCCAGGTGGGTTTCCCGGTTCAATCCAATCAGGTCGTAAACCAGGTAATCGGCAACAGGCCGCAGGTAGTAATACAACAGTCCCAGCAAAGGCAAAACAACAGCAATGGAGATGATCAGGAATCTCCTCCTGTTCTGCTTCGTGAATTCGCCTGCGGAAATTGTTCGTGCTGCGAAAGACATAATCAAAAATATTTTACGATTTATTTTCGGTTATCAGATTTTTGATTTCATGAACAGAAAGTAACTTTCCCGAAGCAACTACTTTTTCGTTAATCACCAGCCCGGGAGTTCTCATCACTCCATAACTCATTATCTTCAGAATGTCCTCTTCCTTGGTTATTGCAGCATCGATTCCGAGCTCGCTAACTGCCTCATTCGTCGATTTTTCCAGGGTTTTACACTTGGGGCAACCTGTTCCTAAAACTTTTATTTCCATATTATTTCATTATTTATAATGTTCGTAATTCGTAAATCTACGAACAAAGATGATAAAAAATTTATACTTGAAAAAATTGTTTGAAAAGAATTTTTGCCTCTTCCCAGTTTTCGCTGTTAATACAATATTTAATTCGTGGGGCTTCAATTTCCCCCTGAATCAATCCGGCTTCTTTTAATTCTTTCAAATGCTGCGATAATGTGGATTTGGCAATGGGCAATTCCTCACTCAAATCGCCGCTGTAACAGCAACTTTGTTGTGAAAGCAATTCCAGCACATACATTCGCACCGGATGCCCCATCGCTTTGGCATAACGAGCGGTTTTCTCCTGATTCTTTGTAAATCCTTTTTCAGTTTTCATTTCTCATGTTCGTAAATAACCGAACAAAATTAATCAAATTTTTTAAAAAAATTATCTGATTTGATTTAAAGCCACTTTAATGAAGTCTTTTAACCGGTCCTTCTCCATTGTTTTGCCTGCAACCGAAATCCCCTGCATTACACCGAGGAAAAAACTGGCCTGCTTCTCTAGTTCTGTGTTTGCAGGAATCTCACCTTTTTTTACGGCATTTTTCAATACCTTCAAAATCATATTGCGGATAAAATCGTAATAGCGATTCAGTTCGCCTGCAACATCAGGATCTTTGTAGCCCAGTTCGCCGGCAGTATTTACCACGAGGCAACCTTTTTTATCCTCCTTCCCTTTGGGTGAGATGACGGCGCTGAACAGAAATTTTTCCAGTTCTGCCAACCCTGCTCCTTCCTGCAATAAGGGTTGAAACCTGTTTTTGATGACAAACTGCCGGTAAGTACGCAAGGCGTTAATAAACAAGTTCTTTTTATTTTTAAACGATGCATAAATGGAGAACTGGTTGATGCCCATCTCTTTTTCGAGCAACCGCACCGAAGTAGCCTCGTAGCCGTGCACCCAAAAAACATTCATCGCTTTCTCAAGTACCTGGTCATCATCGTATTTCTTATTTCTGGGCATAATAAATATAAATACAGGACAAAACTAAGCATTTGCTTTGGAATATCCAAAGCCATTTTGCTATTCAAATCCCTTCTTTGAATCTTACATTTACATTAAGTCCGGTTTTTTAAATACACTGCCTGTTTCTTTTTTTCTATTTTTGGCCCCTGATATGAAAATCAGAATATCGAAATATTACGGTATTACTCCACCATAATTTTTCCGGTCCGGGTGGCGTCCGGCAGTACGCCAATTGCATAAGTGCCTTACTGCCAGTCCCGTGTTTTATTATTTGCAGTTTGGCAGGTATCCCACAGGGTGCTACAGTAAATTGAATTTGCCGGTTTTACCATTGTAAATGGCTGGTTCCTCATAAAAAAACAGGTTGATAAAAAAAGAATTCCATGGTCAATAAAACAGAAAAAGAAGAAAAGTCGTATTTACAGAATCTGCTCAAGAAAGTAGATACAGCCATCCGGTTTATCAACGAACGAATTCAATCGCAATCGGATGAAGTAAAATACCTGAACACGCACCTTCAGGAACATAAACGGGATATGGATCACCTCGAGAAAAACGCCATGCGGGAGGCAATAACCAATACGGCAGCGGTCGGCGACCATTCGGTTGACAAGAGAAAAAGATTGATGCGGTTGCAAAACGTACCCTATTTTGGCCGGATTGACTTCACCGAAAAAAACAACAACAAACCCACCCCCATTTATGTGGGCGTTTATAATTTTCGCGATGAGGAGGCAAAAACAAACCTTGTTTACGATTGGCGGGCACCCATTTCGAGCATGTTTTATGATTTTGAACCCGGCCCGGCTTTTTATGAAACCGCCGACTTCAAAATAGAAGGCGATATGGAACTAAAAAGGCAGTTCCGCATCCGCAACGGCGAAATGGAGTACATGCTCGACAGCGACATTACCATCCAGGACGATGTACTGCAAAAAGAACTGAACCAGGCCACATCGGGCAAAATGAAAAACATTGTAGCAACCATTCAGCGCGAGCAAAATGCCATTATCCGCAACGAGGATGCCCGTCACCTGATTATTCAGGGAGTGGCAGGTTCGGGAAAAACCTCCATCGCCCTGCACCGGATTGCCTTTATGCTTTATCGGTTTAAGGAAACCATCTCTTCCAACGACATTCTGATTATTTCACCCAACAAGGTATTTGCCAGCTACATTTCGAACGTATTGCCCGAGCTGGGCGAAGAAACCGTTGAAGAAACCAGCATGGAGGAAATTGCAGACGAACTGTTTGAATACCAGATAAATTTTCAGTCGTTCTTCGACCAGGTTTCAGAGCTGCTCTTAAAAACTGATGAAAAACTTATTGAACGCATCCGGTTTAAATCGTCGGAAGAACTACTGAAAAAAATGGATGAGTACCTGTTGTTCCTCGAAAACGAAGGATTCAAAACGGAGGATATTATAGTAGGCAAAAAACCGGTTCCGGCATGGTTTATAAAAGAATCGTTTCAAAAACACCACCGGAAACCCATGCTCAACCGGTTTAACGAAGTGGTGCGCGACATTGTCAACAACGTTTTCATTCATTACAAATACGAAATAATGGGGAAAGAACGCACACAATTGCACACCACCATTCGCAAAATGTTCCCGTCAACCAACCTGCGGATGTTGTACAAAAATTTTTATGGCTGGCTGGAAAGGCCCGATTTACTCAAAATAAGAAAAGGGGCAACTTATGAATACAGTGATGTGTACCCACTGTTGTATCTGAAAATGAAACTAGAAGGGTTAAAACCATTTACCAAAGTGAAGCATCTGGTAATTGACGAGATGCAGGATTATTCCGCGGTGCAGTATAAAGTTCTGAAAACCTTGTTCCCCTGCAAAAAAACCATCCTGGGTGATATCAACCAATCTGTGAACCCGTTTAGCTCATCGGGGATCGAAACCATCGAGTCTGTTTTTCCCGATGCCACGAGCATGACTATGTTGAAAAGTTACCGTTCCACCTACGAAATCACGCAGTTTACAAAAAAACTCAGGCAAAATATTAAAATTGAGGCCATTGAGCGCCATGGCGAAAAACCGGCAGTTTTCGCATTTGAGAAAGAAGCAGACGAAATGAATCACCTTAAATTTTTGATAAATCAATTTCTGAACAGCGGATACAATTCGCTGGGCATCATCTGCAAAACACAGCCACAAGCCAATGCCCTGCACAATAGGTTAAAAGAAGAAATTGAAATTAACCTGTTGAACGCTGCAAGTGTGGCTTTCGGAAGTGGGATTGTTATCACTACTGCCCACCTGGCAAAAGGCCTCGAATTCGATAATGTTATTGTGCCTTATGCAACCGCAAAAAATTATTTTACCGAACCCGACCGGCAGATGCTTTATGTAGCCTGCACCCGTGCTATGCACAAATTAAGCCTGACGCATACCGGGGCAAAGAGTGCTTTTTGGGAAGATAAAACGGTTAATCCTGAAAACAATTAACGGTTATGGAAGTTTGTCCGCTGTGTTATTCTGAAAGTTTTCAGCCTGAAATCCAGGGTCCAAAAAGCCAGTTATTTCATTTCATTTGCATTCGATGTAACTCTCAATGAATTTTAATTC
>CAYTDH010000015.1:0-24009 GCA_964436325.1 uncultured Tangfeifania sp. | reverse complement strand
CGTTCAGGACAGCCTGGTTTATAAGGATCTCATCGTAGGACACCTGAAATCTAAAAACTTCAAAAATCTAAAAACATTTAAAACCGGTGAAGAATGCCTTCAATCGATTCACCTGAAACCAGATGTTATTGTTCTGGATTATTCATTCGAAGGGATAACGGGACTGGAGCTTATGCGTAAGGTCCGGGCAGACCATCCCAATACCGATTTTATCTTTTTGAGCGGGCAAAACGATGTGGAGGTAGCGGTGAACATTATGAAGATGGGAGCTACAGATTATATCGTCAAAAATGAAAAAGCCCCCCATAACCTCATCCGGTCCATCGAATACATCATCTCTTCCAAAAAGAAAGAGAAAGTCAAAAAAGGGTTTCAGATTGGAGTCGTGGGGTTCTTCATCATGATGTTTTTGCTCATCATGATTATCATTTTACTGACGGTTTTCCTGGAAGACTTTTCTCTGTAACCCACGAAAGGTTTTTACCCTATTGCTATTCTTCAAAATTTTCAGCTATGTACACCAACTTCATCACTACTCTTCTTCTATTCGGACTGGGATTCAGCCTTCCTTCCTGTCAATCGGGGAAAAATGCGCCTCCGCCCTATTTAAATAATTATGCCGCGGAATATGAACAGAGTCCACGACAGGCGAACCTTCAATGGTTTACCGATGCCCGGTACGGAATGTTTATCCATTATGGGCTCTATGCACAACTTGCCCGGGGAGAGTGGGTTCAGTTGCGCGACACGATCCCGGTAGCTGAATATGCCAAACTGAAGGATACGTTTACAGCCGAAAATTTCGATGCTGATTTCATCACGGATTTGGCCCAAAAAGCAGGCATGAAATACATAACCATTACGAGCAAGCACCACGACGGTTTTTGCCTGTTTAAAACCCGGGAAACCGGTTTTAATAGTCTGAGTGCCCCCTGCGGCCGCGATTTGATTGGTGAGTTGGCAACAGCCTGCAACGAAAAAGGGCTGGGGCTATTTCTTTATTACTCTTATGCAGCAGACTGGAAACATCCCTGGTTTTACTCCCGTGATGCAGGATGGAAAAATGCCCGTCCGCCTTATCCCGAGCCCCAGCCGGAGTACAAATTTGAAAAGGACGAAGATTTCAGGAAATACGTGGATTATGTCCATGCCCAGCTGAAAGAGCTGCTCACCCAGTATCCGGATATTGCCGGAATTTGGTTTGACCCCATAATGGGTTATTATTACCGCCCCGACCTTTTCCCCATGGAAGAGACCTATGCCCTGATCCGGGAAATGAGTCCTCATGCATTGATATCCTTCAAACAAGGGGCCACCGGCACCGAGGATTTTTCAGCACCGGAACGGAATGCGGGGGCTGTGGTAGGGTCGCAGTTTGAGGTCGCCCGTGAAGTTTATGAGAAAAATAAAAACAAACCCAAGGAAATCTGTAACACCCTCCAGCCTCATGCTTGGGGCTATAATAAAAGGGACGATGGCAAACACAAGACCGCCAATGAAGTGGTCGCGATTTTCAAAGAGGCACAGGCCAGGGATGCCAACCTGCTGATGAATGTAGGGCCTTTGCCCGACGGAAGTTTTCCGGAAGAGGACATCCAAAACCTCACAAAAGCAGGCAAAATCCTCAGGGATGAAAGACTAATTGAATAAACACACTCAACCGGGGAATTCTCTTCCTGAAACAATCAGGTTTGGAGCAAGTATCGCCATGGTTTGCTCACCCAGGGTTCTCCGGCATAATCAATTCCTACCCGGGGCATGGTGGTATAGTCCACCAGAGTTTTCAACGGAGTATCAGGATTTTCAATCCAAATGCGATTTGATTCCGCCAGGTTTTCACCATAGAACGACTTATCGAGCTGAAGTGTTTTCCCTACCCTGCCAGGCCCGTTTATCCCTTTTACCCCCCGGATTAAAACAGCGGAGGAGTCACCTTCGGGGCCGGTAACAATGTTCAGCATCCAGTGAATACCGTATACGAGGTAGACATACACGACTCCTCCCTCGCGAAACATTACCTCCGTCCGCGGAGTTTTCCCTTTATTGGCATGGCAGGCTTTGTCTTCTCCCCCACGGTAGGCTTCTACCTCTGTAATAATAAAACTTTCTGTTCGCCCTGAATCAAACCTGCGAACCACTAATTTGCCCAGTAAACCGGGAGCCACAGTGAGAACATCATGGTGAAAAAAAGAATTATGAATACGGTTACTCATTTTCATTACGGTTTGCCGGCCAAATATAAACATCTCCTTTCAGAAAAACCATTAGCCCCATTTATTCGATATAAGGAATTGGCTGCCGTCGAAAAAAAAATCCTCAACCATGGGATCGATCGCAATATCCTTACCTGACTTCTTGGTTTGAGGTTAAATTTCACTTCGTAGTTGGGATTAACGTCATAAAACCAGTGGGCTAATCTCCAACCTCCTTCCGGAAAAAATTCTTTTTAAATTCTAACGCTGCATACCCTAAAGCAATTAAGATCAAAAGAATCGAACTTGCCAGGGAAATCTTATTTCCCAGGTAAAAAGAACGGGGTTCAAACCGGAATTCAATGGTGTGATTCCCGGCGGGAACGACCAGGCCCCGCAACACATAGTTGACCCTGAAATGAGGGACTTCCTCTCCGTCGATAAAAGCGTTCCATCCCTTGTCGTAATAGATCTCAGAAAACACAGCCAATTGTTCAGAATCAGCCTGCATCTCATATTTCAGGTAATTGGGTTGATATTCGGTGAGGGTAATGCTACCCGATTGATCTTTATCAAATTCTTTGTCATCGACAAATTGCTTAAATCGCTGGTCAATGATCGCTGTCTGTTCCGGATCAAATTCCTCCATTTCAGCGATCTCTGCATCTGCATTTTCCACGATACGGTAATCATCAACAAACCAGGCATTCCCCATGGCGTGTGGGTTACGAACAGGATTTTGATTTAAATCGTAAATAATATACCTGGTGTTAAGCATATTAATCACATCCAGGCTCCTGAAAACAGAGTCCATTGGACTTCCGGCCTGAAGTCCTCCGATCAGCTCCTGCATTTCGGGACGAAGGTGAGCATCAATCAACTCCTGATAACGGCCCAACTTAGCCGCATGATATCCTCCGACATTTTTGTGATAATAGGAAGCACGGGCATCCTGAAAAGAATTTTGCAATGGAAGAACCCGGTAGCTCAAATCATCGTCTTCCAAAATGGCCTCATCAACAGGCATCATGGGAAATGGATTCTGAGCCTGACGTTTAGGAACAAAATCATCATTGTTCAGGTAGCGTTTATCAACGGCCCACAAATCCACCAAAACAAGAAGGCCTAAAACAATAATGAAAGGAGTTGTTTTAAGTTTTTTATGATGCCACAGATAAAGGGAACCAGCAGCAAGCGCAATGAAGAGGAAAGAACGGAACGCATCTGAACGAAGCATATCTTTCCGGTCGGCAATAACGCTGTCCATCAACCAGTCAGGATAACGCATCGCATCCGTTGCATTGGTGAAATTACCTGCAATACCCGGAAGGACAGCAAACAAAAGCGACAGGCCTCCGGTAATGATTAAGGACCATTGGAGTCCTTTCAGCCATTCTCCTTTTTCCACTTTTCCGGTGAGAATATCATTCAACGCAATAAATCCAAGCAGGGGCATGGTAATCTCCGCGATTACAAGGATCATGCTTGGAGCCCGGAACTTGTTGTAAAGAGGCAAGTGGTCCAATAAAAAGCTGGTCAGACCCATAATATTTCCGCCCCAGGAAAGCAAAATGGATACGATGGTTGCGGTCAACAACCACCATTTGAACACCCCTCTCACCACAAACAGTCCAAGTACAAAAAGGAAAACAACAATGGCTCCCACATACACCGGTCCTGAGGTTCCGGGCTGCTCGCCGTGATACATGCTCACTGCCTGAATGGTTTGCCGGGGGTTTTGCACGCCGCGGCTTTGGAGGGCCTCGTAACTTTCAGAATCGATACCAGGATTGATCTGGCTCCCTCCACCTTTAAAATTGGGGATTAACAGCGTAAGCGTTTCATCGATTCCGTAACTCCATTGCACAACGTAATCTTTATCCAGACCAGAAGTTTCGTTGGCATCGCTAGAGGTCAATTCAGACGGTCCGCGGATGGTTTCACGGGAATATTCCCAGGTGGTGTACAGATGGGAAAAGTTCATACCTAATGCTATGACAGCACCAATAAAAAGATATCCAGCAGATCTTAAAAATGAAGGCAATGCTTTCTCTTGAATGGCAAAAACAAACTGCACGATTCCAAATAATAAAACAATAATTCCTCCATAATAAGTTATTTGGAAGTGATTCGCATGCAATTCGAGTGCAAATGCAAAACTAAAAAGCAAACTACCTGCAATTGGTTTGCCTCTGAAGGCAAGCAATACCCCTGCTATAAGAGGTGCCAGATAACCTATGGCATAGGCTTTTGAGGTGTGTCCGGCACCAATAATAATAATGAAGTAAGAAGATAAACCGAAAGCAACTGCCCCTGCAACACTCAACCACCTTTTTACTTTTAATGAAGACAGCAAGATGTAAAAACCGAGCAAATACAAAAATATCATTGATGCAGGGTGAAAAAATTTCCGAATAAGTACTTGAATATATACACTTAAGTTGCCTTTGTACGATGTTGATATCATGTATCCAGGCATGCCGCCAAACATGCTGTTCGTCCAGATGGCTTCTTCTCCTGTTTCTTCCCGGAAATCGACAAGTTCTTTAGCCATGCCTCTCCAGTGCTGAATGTCGTGCATCTCAATTTCTTTGCCTTCAAGCAAAGGGAAGAGGTAAGTATAAGCCAAAACGAGAAAGAAAAGGATTATCCCAAAGTTTATGAAAATATTACGAAAGCCGGTTATCTTTGCCATAATTTTGTTTGTCTCATTACATTGATGTCCCAAACAAAAATAATTATTTAAACGCAACTGCCATATAAATGGGGATAATTATCAAGCAAAGCATCAAAGGAAGTATCTGGTCCTATTTAGGCGTAGGCTTAGGCTTCATAACTACTGCATATCTTTTCCCCAACTACTTGAGCCCCGATACCGTAGGATTGTTTGGATTGCTTATCGCATGGTCTTCGCTGCTGGCCCAGTTTTCATTATTGGGTTTTAATGGTGTAACTGCCCGGTTGTTCCCCTATTTCAGGGATCGAAAAAAAGGACATAATGGTTTTCTTTTCCTGGGATCGCTGGTCATGCTAAGTGGTTTTATCCTTTTTTTGCTGGCCTTTTGGATTTTAAGTCCCTGGTTGATGGAAAGCAATACTGAAAATTCTCAGCTTTTCTCCGAATATATTGATTTGCTGGTGCCCCTGACATTTTTTGCAATGCTTTTCAGTTTTCTGGATGTGTTTAACAAATTGCTTTACAATGCAGTGTTTGGAACTTTTTTGACAGAATTTGTCCAGCGCCTGCTCATTTTGGGTGCGGTTTTGTCTTTTATTATGGGTTGGTTAAACCTCCACCAGCTTGTTCTGGCTTATGCTGGTGCCGTTAGCGCAAAAGGTCTGTTCATGTTTTTTTATTTGCTTTTTTCAGGGGAACTTGACCTGAAACCCCGTTGGGGTTTCATAGATAAAAAACTCAAAAAAGAGATCATAAATGTCGCTCTTTTCAGTATCCTGACGGGCATCGGAGGAAGCATTGTTTTCCGAATCGACAAAATCATCGTGAATCAGCTACTGGGGTTAAGTGCAACCGGAATTTATACCATTGCATTCTATTTTGGCACTTTGGTTGTCATGCCATCCCGGCCATTATTGCGTATTTCAGGGACCCTGATTGCCGATGCCTGGAAACGAAACGATACAAAATACATTTCTGAATTATACCATAAAAGTTGCTTGAACCAGTTTATTATTGCCGCGTTTCTGTTTGGTGGTATATGGATAAACATTGACAATATCATCACCATCCTGGGCCCTGCATATGCCGGGGGAAAATGGGTCATTTTTTTCATCGGTCTCGGATATGTGATTGACATGACCACCGGAGCCAACGGTCAGATCATCACTTTTTCAAAATATTACCGGATGGGGTTGTGGTTTTTGGTGATCCTGATAATGCTTTCTATAGCAACTATGTTCTTGCTTATACCGGTTTGGGGAATTACAGGGGCTGCTGTTGCTATTGCTCTCTCCTTCTTTGTGAATAACCTTATGCGGTTTCTGTTTCTGAAGTTAAAATTTGGAATGCAGCCGTTTACTTATCATTTTCTAATCGTTTTGTTTTTAACGCTTAGTGCTTTCTTTATCATTACTTTGATACCCCAAATGAATGTATATAAAGATATTCTTATTAGAAGTGCCCTTTTTATTTTTTTTTATGTTGCAGGATTATATTTTTTCCCTATTTCTGCTGATGTTGATCGTTTATTAAAAGAAATAATTAGAAAAACAAAAAAATTATTCTGCCGAAGAAATTCTAATTCCCACCAATAATTTCCTCAAAATATCCAACTAATTTTTTTGCAGTAACAGCATTGGGAATATGATCGGTAATTTCTTCCAAAATATTTTGATAAAAATTTGTTATACCTGGATAAAGTAACTCGTCGAAGTAACTATTGTGCCACAAAAGCGAAAAAACACCATTGAATTTATTTACTTCATATAATAAACTAGTTATCGAATCTTGAACCTCATGAAAAGTAAGCTTTCTGTAATCAAACAAAGTGCGATCCATAACAAGAAGGGGGACCTCCCAGATTTTTATAACTTGCTGCTTTTCAAAATCAAATGGTCTAAACGGATGTGCAAAAGAATTTCGGAAACCTTCGTGTTCAGCAAACCCCAAGGTTGAATCGTAATTTAACCCGAGTTTTTTCTGGAGTTTAAATGTTCTTGGATGGTCAAATTTTAAATAATGCTGCCTAATTCCTACTGCTTTAGTCTGGACTACTTCATTTATTAATTTTACACACCGGTTTAATTCATCCTGATTATTAAAAGAATTTATTGTCCCATGTATACCAATTTCACATTTTTCCTTCTCAAGAAATGCAATTAATTCTTGAATCTTTGGATTTGTTAATTTATAATAGGCATCCATATCTTTTTGTCCATCCAACAAAAAATAAAAGGTCGATTTTATGCCTAAATCATTTTCCAATTTTCTTAGCCATCCAAAATTCCAGTAAGGGTCTTCCCTTAATTTGAACAAATAGTTCATCATATTTTGCATCAATAATGACCGTAATTGTTTTTTTGAATATTTAGTTCTATTTGAACCAAATAACGACTTTGTAAATAATTTAATATTAGGGATGGAATAAAAATTTACACGATCAACATCATGCGATAAACAAAAACAGCTTTTTATAAACGGGTTTCTTAATTGTATTTTATAATTATTACTTTCCCCAAACTTTTTTAACCCTTCTATAATTATCTTAAAATAATAATTTACCATTGGTTTGGTGATAAACCCAAGCTTGTACTGAACAGATTCAAAGAAAGGGAAACGAGAGTATTTGTCTTTTTTCTCAGAAACATATTCCTGATAACCTGATAATAAAAAAAATGATGCCTTAAATATATCATGATTAAATACAACATTTTTTTTAATAAGAGTATACTCTTCTCTAGTTTTGGGGTGAGGAAATAAATGAACAACTTCATCTCTAACTAAACAGTTAGAAATGCTAAAAGCATTGTTATTTTGCAAAAAAATTATTTTTGCTGAAAAATTAGAAATGTCTTCTCCTTGTTTTACAAACAATATCTTCTTCTTTAGCATTTCATCTATTTCGATAAAAAAACCTAGATGATATAAAACATATTCAATCTGTTGAGTATTAAGATAACCTTTCATTCAGATTCAATTGATTAATAATAATTTTGGTGATCTTTATGAGTTGCTAATTCATAAAGAATAATGATAGCTATTAGCGAGTTCCCCGCAAATTTCAATTAGTTCACTTTTTTCATTTTTATTCCAATCATTATAATTTTTAAATACCCCGCCTCTCTGAATATTCATTTTTTTTCCAAGAAGATTATCTATTCGTGATGGCTTCAGATTAATATCAAGATAATCAGTAAGTTGCAAAATATTATCCACATCTAACTCGTTAAAATTAAAGCTGTAGCATTCATTCTTTTCTTTAAATCTTTCGATAAATAGATTTGTTTCACGCCAAAGCCATGCAACTTTTTGAATTTGTGAATAATTCGACCAATTTTCATTGTTTAATGGAACAATTCTTTTGATATCATCAGGATTATTTGTTGTATAATAATTTCTTCTTATCCCCGATCGTACAAATTCGCCTGGATGCCGATAAAGATGAACAAATTTAGCATCAGGAAAAATCGATGATAATATAGGTGCAAAAAAAGTAATATAATTATTGGTTTCAATCAATCTTTTCTCACTCTTAGCACTATACCTCAAAAATTGTTCACGACCAGCAAAATAGATTTCTTTTATAAGATTAATCTCATTTCTGGAAACATTTTTGTTAATTAGTGTTTTATATACGGCTCTGGTTTGAGAGGCAAAACTTGGTACAGCACTATGCAACACAACATTTTTTTTTTCTGATAGAAGATTTGAGAACCAAAGCGTCCCGCATCTCCCTGTTGAAAGAAAGAACACAGGAGATTTAATATGTCCCCGGAGATCCTTGCGCAATTCAAAAATGGTGAGCTTTTTAACTGATCTGCCAATTTTTAAATTCCAGTAAATCTCTTCAAAATATTTTTCAAATAAGCGATATGCCTCCCTCATAGATTATTCCCATTAAATTTCATATAACTTTCAATCAGTGTTTTTTCAGAATCTTCCCAGCTTATCAATCTTGAAGAGGTTAAATTTAACTCAATCTGATTGTTATAAAGGGCAATGGCTTTTTTTGTAAACTCTTCACTATTATTGGTAGTTATGCTTACTCCTAGCCTGTTTTTTTCCACAAATTCCTTCATCATTTTGGCATCACTAACTATAATCGGTTTCCGCATCATTGCATATTGATAAATTTTTGTAGCTATTGTTTTATTAATCTCATCGTTGTCAGCCGGAGGGGTGAAAAAGCAAATATTGCTCATGGCTATATACGAGGGAAGTTCATTCTCTTTAACCCATCCTTCAAAAATGACAGAATCAACCACTCGATACTTTTCTGCGGTTTCAAAAGGATTATATGGTTTCACAATTTTACCACACAATAATATTTTAGCGTTTGGAATTGTTTTTTTTATTCCCGGCAAGGCTCTTATTGCGGTGTCAATACCACGTAAAATGTCTATCCCACCTGCATAAAAGATAATAAAATCATTTATATACTTTCTTACTATAGTTTGATTTACATTTTCCGTATTATAAACCTTTTTTAAGGGTGTATTAGGAACCGAAATTATTTTATTCCCTGGTATATTATAAACTGAAATATAATTTTCTTTTAGTGGTTCTGCGACAGTTATTATCAAATCAGAAAGACGAAGGTACTTTTTTTCATAATTGGACCAATTCGATAAATGCAAAATAATTTTTCCAAAAACAGTATTCATGTGCGCCGTGCGTTTAATCCAATTGCTGTAAAATTCATGTTGGTCACATACAAGTTTACATCCATAGTTCTTTTTGAAATAATACCCGACCTTACTTAGAGGTAAATCATGGATATGAATGACATCGAAATTATATTTATTGTAAAGTCTTTTAATGTGTTTCTTCCATATAAGAAAAAAAAATGGCAATACTAATGCCAAAGCACTTAATTTATTTCTAAAAAAATTTGAAACTTTAATGCGATGAATTGTAAGATTTCTATTCTTTTCAAATAATAAGTCTTTCCCATTTGAATAACAAATAAGATGGACTTCGTTACCATTTTCAGATAATGAAATGGCTTCCTTTTTTACCCTGGAGTCCGTTGGGAAATCGGAAGTTAATGTCATTAATACTTTCATTAATTATAATCCCTTTTTATGCTCAAGATTTTACAAATATAATATCTTTGTAATCCAAATAGCAAACTATTGATTTTAACGCGCATTATCAGCTTTGCAGGGTCATCAACAAATAATCCTAAATGTCACTGCAACGATATTGTGTCTTACCACCCTGTTTGATTTATTTACCGACATTATTGGCTTCAAAAAAAATCAAAGAAACCATTATCTTTGGAAAAAATCAAAGGAAAAAGATTGAATGAAATGAGTCAAAAAACACTGGTGCTAATGCCTCACCCCGATGATGCTGAATTTTCATGTGGGGGAACCATCGCAAAATTCATTGAAGAAGGTAAAGAGGTTCATTATATTGTTTTCTCTAATTGTTCCAAATCATTACCTGAACATTTCCCTGAAAACAGCCTTTTTGATGAATTGGAGCAAGCTGCTTCCTATTTGGGAGTTCCATTAAAAAACATTACCAAATACAAATTCCCGGTAAGAGAATTCCCTAAATTCCGTCAGGATATTCTTGAAAAACTGGTAATGCACAAAAAAAGGCTAAATCCCGATTTAATCCTCCTTCCCAATAAAAATGACATTCACCAGGACCACAACACAATTTACAATGAAGGGATCAGAGCTTTTAAAGGGTCTTCAATTTTAGGATATGAATTACCCTGGAATAATGTAATAAAGAGTGAGACAAACTATTTTATTCGAATTTCGACAAATCAATTAAGTAAAAAATTAAAGGCTATCTCTGAATATAAGTCACAATCATTCAGGGAATATATGGACATTGATCTTTTTAAGAACCTGGCCAAACTAAGAGGCAATCAGGTTGGTGCCGAATATGCAGAAGGTTTTGAGTTAATTCGATGGATTGATTAACCACTATTTACTCAATCGGCTAATCTCAGACTTTTGATTATCATCTAAGGTTGCAACAGCAAGATCTTGAATGGCCAAACTGCTGTCAAACCCAACCATATCATATACTTTCCTATCGATATTAAAGACGATAAAGCAATTTCTGTTTGAATCAATAGCAATGTAATTCCCATTATGATTTTTTGTGTTTTGTATCCATTCGAATTTGCTAAGCTCAACAGGTTTCCCTGGTAACTCTTTAAAACTATATCTGTGCACTTTATCTAAATTTCCTATTGCAAACTCTCCTGTACCAGTAGATGTTGCAGCAAAAAATTCACCAACCTTCATTCCTCCATGAGGGTTTTTTAGACCTTCAAGAACTTTTGAAGTGTGCCCGTTTTTTAAATTTATGGAATAAACTGCTCCCTCATGAAAAAAAGTAGAAATGATTCTTGAAGTATCAGAGTCATCATATACAACAGAATTTATAAAAGCGGCTCTCCTGGCAGTTGGCAAGGTTTGTTCTAAAGGATTATTTATTAACAGAAAATTTTTTCCTTGCATTTTTAGTTTTTGGGCTTCCTCATTGTCCCTTGTCAAAAAAAAATCTTCCCCTGTTTTTGGATCATGCCCTATATTAAAACCATTTTCCCATGCAAACCATTCGGAAATTTTCTTTCCCCTAATAATATCATATTCAAAAATAGCATCAAACCCCGAAGAACTTATCAATATTTTATCGTTTTGAATATCAACAGTATGAATGTAACTAAACCATTCATTCCCGATGGTTTCCAATTTATCTTTAATGAGCAAATAAACATTCTTTTCAGAGGAGAAAGAAACGATATTATCTTTAACGTCTATAGCCCTCGGTTCAGGCATTTTAGCTAAAACAGAATAATCTCCCAGGCATCCTTTTTCCAGGTAGGCAACAGCAATCCCTCCAGTCGCATTTTCCCTTCTTTCTACACTCCCTGTTTTTGTTTTATTTTCTTTCTGAGATTTTAAGTATCGCTTCCTAATGACATCCAGCTCAAAACTTTTTATAGTAAACGCAATATCAATTCTGCCGTAAAAATCAGAATTTCGTTTAAATGATGCAATTTCTGTTTTCACAATTTCCATATTTATAAAGAATCAAGAATCCCAACCAATTTCTCAGTTAGCTTCTCTCGTGTGTAATCATTTATGTCTGAATAGGAAGTTTTAAAAAGTTTTTTGTTGCGCAACCATTGGGTGTAATAATTCAGAATGATGCTCTTTATTCCATTTTTATCATCATAATCAACCATTTTTTCCCGGTTTTTTTCATCTAATAATCTATCAGCGTCTCCGCCTAAAGGACCAATGGATAAGACAGGTGCTCTTGATGCAAGGTATTCAAAAAGCTTTCCCGTTAAAATAAGTTTATTATTTAATGCCCTGGGAATAATAAACAACAAAAGATTCGATTCTAACATTCTGGTTATGGCTTTTTCATGACTTACATGTCCTTCTATCTCTACTAAATCGCTTATATCATAATTCTTAACACGCTCTAATACCTCACTATGACAATTACCCGTAATTCTAAGCAAAAAAAGATTTTCAAAATCTTCAATTTCAGCCTTTAACTCTTTTATCGTTTCCCAAAATAAACCGATATTCTGATTGGACTTAAAGTTTCCGACATATGCCATAATAAATTTATTGGTCACAACAGACTTTCGCTCGGGAATATCATTTAAATCAAAACCATTAGGAATGAACTCAATTCTTCTGGCTCTGTTTTTAAACTCATCATATAAGCCATTTGAAACTACAACCGAACAATCCGCATTTTCTAAAACACTCGATTCCAAAAAGAAATCTTTCTTTTCAGTTTTTTTTGACCTTGGAAAAAATTGATTGTAAAAAATATTTGTCCAGGGGTCCCTGAAGTCGGCAATCCATTTAATATTAAGCTTATTCTTAAGCTTCAAACCAACCAAATGTGTGCTTTGTGGTGGTCCTGTTGTTATTATTTTTGAAATATTCTCCTTTTCAATTAAGGCTTTAGCTTTCTTAAAAGCAAAATAGTTCCATCCTTTTCGGGCATCGGGAATAAAAAGATTTGCCCGGATGAAATACATTATTCTTTTTTTAAAAGAATCATTTTCCTGTGGAACCATGCCAACAGGCAAAGATTTTGTCTTATTGCCCACTAACTTACTATAAATTGAAAATGGCTCAATGGTCTTTGTTTTAAAGACTTTTATTTCAGGATTTATTTCTTCAAGAAGACTAGGGTCTAATGAAGGGAAAGTTCCGTTTCTTACTGTTAGCACATAGGGTTCATATCCGTATTTCAACAGGTATTTTGAAAACTTAAGGAACCTGAAGACACCAGGACTTGAGGCTGGTGGCCAGTAATAGGTAATAATTAATACCTTTTTCATTTAAATTAAAGGATTTCAATTTTTATTCAGTATAACTTTCGCATAGTTCTCCCAACTCAGTTTTTCTGCTGTTTTAGCTACATTTTTACCTGGCAGGGGATGATCCAGAAAACGAAACATCTGTTCGGCCATGGAATCGATATCATTGGCTTCTGCCAGGTAGCCATTAAACCCATCTTTAACGGTTTCGGTGAAATGCCCTACCTTGGTGGCCAAAATGGGTAGTTTAAAGTTGTAACTCAATGATTCAATCCCCGAGGGAGTGGCAGTTAAATAGTACAACACCACACAATCGCTTGCCTGAAAATACTTATGCACATCCTCATTGGGGACAAATTCGTTGTACACCACCACTTTATCATTGATGCCGAACTGCTCAATCAACTCCAGCGGTCTATAGTCCTTTTCATCCTCTTTGTTGCCGAGGAATATTCTCTTGGCAAAACCAAACAGCACTTTTTTTATTTTGGTACTCGTTTTTTTGCTGTCGAGTGTATTCCAGAACGATTCACCACAAATGAGCAGGCTCACATCGTCTCTTTTTTCAGCTACTTTTGCAAATGCGCTGATGGTATGGTGCAGCCCCTTATATTTTCTTATAAAGCCAAAAAACAAGAATACGTTTTCGCGCAAATTGCTCTCCTGTTTAAACTTTTGAATATCAAACTGAGGATCGGGCTGAAACAGATCGTAAATGGGATGATATAGTTTAATGACGGTTTGTGCTTTTTCTGATCGTTCGCCGGTTTCTGTTAATTCAAAGTGCTTTTTCGGGAACAGTTCTTTTAACTCGTTAAATGTTTTTAATGCGTGAACAATGTATGAATCTGAACGCTTAATCCCGTATTTCGTAAAGAAACGGTCAATTTTGCTTTTTTCCTTTTGCACCACAAAATGGAGATCGAAAATAACTTCGGCGTCTGATTTTTTCTTAATGCGTTTGGCAATATGTTTCAAGGGCAGCCCCTGCAATGCAATGGACCACTGAAAAATAACAACATCTGGTTGTAAGGAAGCGATAAAATCGGCTGTTTTTATCCAGGTAGCCGGATTATTATAATTGGTGAGGTATGCACATCTTATATTTGTGCCATCGAGGAGATCAACCTTACTTTTTTTGTCTTTAAATTCACGTGGAATAATACTTGGATATTGCTGGGTCCATGAAACAATATGGACATTTACATCCTCAATTTTATCGAATGTTTTAGCCAGCGAAGTGTTGTAATTGGCCATGCCCCCTTTAAATGCAGGGCCGGGGCCAAAGCAAACAACCGTTTTCTCAGCCATAATTATTGATTGAATTCTTTTTTGTAAACCGCATCATAAACCCTTTTCATTCCTTCTCTGATGGATATTTTTGGCTCCCAACCCAGGTTTTCTTTTACCCAATCCATATTGCAATACCGCGAATGAACGCCAACAGGTTTGTCTAATAGTTCTTTAATTTCAGGCTCATACCCTGCAAATTCAGAGAAAAGGTGGATGATTTCCCTGAAGTTGGTCAGTTTTCCCATTCCAATGTTTATAGCCGTGCCGTCATGTATTTTATCCATAGCCACATGAATACAATCAAGCACATCATCGATATGAACAAAATCTCTTCCCTGGTAACCCGTTCCCCACACTTCAAAAGGGTCTTCTTTATGCACTGCTCTTTTGGCAATTGCCGGAACAGGATAGGAGTAATCCTGGTCTTCGCCATATCCGGAGAAGGGGCGAATGCAAGTGATATGAACTCCATAATGTTCAGCTGTAATTTTTGCCAGAAATTCACCGGTCAATTTCGACCAGCCATAGGTCATATCCGGCTGGCCCATGTTGTTAAAATCAATATCGGTTTCCTTTAGTTGAACCTGGTTATCTTCTGTTTGCTTATCAACCGGGTATGCTGCACTTGAGCTTGGATACAACACCCTTTCAGGCTTATGGCGGCTAATCCAGTAAAAAAATTCGGCATCAATTGCCAGATCCAATGCAACCATGATGGGATCACCATCAATTTTTGCGCGTCCACCAACAATAGCAGCAAAATGATACACATCGTAAAATTTATCGAAATCCAACCCAAAATGATTGTTGAACCATTTAGTATCTTCTCCCAGCCAATGAAGAACATTTCGAAAATCCTCTTTCAAAAAAAGCAAACGTTCGTCATGACCATATACTTCAATCTCTTTTATATTTTTCTGATGGGGAGCATCCAACCAGGTTTTTGGATGGTTGCCAACCGACAAGTCGTCAATAAATAATATGCGGTCATTCGTCGTATTGTATAACCTTCGGACCATATTTTTCCCAACAAAACCGCAACCTCCGGAAACCAAATGAGTTTTCATAGTGATTTTTTTAGTTATTTGCCCAAAGATATATTCTTCAATATTGAAAAACAGGGAAAATCAGGATTTTTTGATGAAGAAAAGTCATGATGCAATGACAAAAACATTTAGCCTGTATTATTGATAAATTTAAAGTGGAATTTTTTCGACTCTTTGACTTCTCGCATAGGACTTATAAATACTTCGGGTAAGATAATCCCACAAAAAACAATTCTTAATAAAAATTTCCAGAAATACTTTTTCCCCGATAATAAAAAAACCCGCAAAGCCTTCATTCAGCAAAGAAAAAAATAAAACTCAACCAAATCTGAGCTTTGCGGGAAAATATCGATCTTACAAATTTTCAAACAAACTCTTGAAACTCACTTTCCCGGCAATAATTCCATGAAGGTCATCAACATTTACGCGCTCCTGTTCCATGCTGTCGCGGTAACGGATGGTCACGGTGTTGTCCTGTGTCGTTTGATGATCAACGGTCACACAGAAAGGGGTACCTATGGCATCCTGACGGCGGTAACGTTTCCCGATGGAGTCCTTCTCATCGTAACGGCAATTAAAATCAAACTTGAGGTTATCAATAATCTCACGCGCTTTCTCAGGCAATCCATCTTTTTTTACCAGCGGCATAACGGCCAGTTTAACCGGAGCAAGTACCGGAGGCAGCTTAAGCACCACACGGGAATCTTTTTCCAACTGCTCTTCATGATAGGCTGCGGATATCACCTGCAAAAACATGCGATCAACCCCAATGGATGTTTCTACTACAAAGGGTACATAAGATTCGCCCAACTCCGGATCATAATAGCGGATTCTTTTACCGGAATATTTCTCATGTTGCGACAAATCAAAATCGGTCCGGGAGTGAATGCCTTCCACCTCCTTAAAACCAAACGGAAATTGATATTCAATATCAACAGCAGCATTGGCATAATGGGCCAGCTTTTCATGTTCATGAAACCGGTAATGCTCATCCCCGAAACCCAGCGCGCGGTGCCACTTCATACGAATGGCCTTCCATTTTTCAAACCAGTCGAGCTCGGAACCGGGACGGACAAAAAACTGCATTTCCATCTGCTCAAATTCACGCATGCGGAAAATAAACTGGCGGGCAACAATTTCATTCCGGAAGGCTTTCCCTATTTGGGCAATGCCAAAGGGAATTTTCATCCTGCCTGATTTCTGAACATTCAGGTAATTCACAAAAATCCCCTGGGCCGTTTCGGGCCGCAGAAAAATTTTGGAAGCGCCATCCGAGGTGGACCCCATTTCAGTGGAAAACATCAGGTTAAACTGGCGCACATCCGTCCAGTTGCGTGACCCGGAAACAGGACAAACAATGCCCTGATCCTCAATAATCTTTTTCAACTCAGGCAAGTTGTTATCATTCAATGCTCTGGAAAAACGCTCATGCAGCTCATCGAAATTTTTCTGATTGGACAGGACGCGGGGATTGGTTTCCCTAAACTGCTGCTCGTCGAAATCATCGCCAAACCGCTTTTTTGCCTTTCCTATTTCTTTGTTGATCTTTTCCTCGAATTTGGCCAGTTGGTCTTCAATTAAAACATCGGCCCGGTAGCGTTTTTTAGAGTCCTTATTATCGATCAGCGGATCATTGAAAGCATCCACATGCCCGGAGGCTTTCCATATAGAAGGATGCATAAAAATGGCAGAATCGAGCCCCACCACGTTTTCGTGCAGCAATACCATGCTGTCCCACCAGTATTTTTTGATGTTATTCTTCAGTTCTACACCATATTGCCCATAGTCGTATACCGCTCCCAGTCCGTCGTAGATTTCACTCGACTGAAAAACGTAGCCATACTCCTTACAATGGGCCACGAGTTTTTTAAAAATATCTTCCTGTGCCATGTGCTAAATATATTCTTCCGAAATTGAAGGACAAAAATAGAAACTAATTGGAGAAATCCTACCTAATCCACCTCTTCAAAATCCACATAGTCGCCATCGTCATCATACCGCTTTTTATTTCTCTTCTTATCGTATTCAATGGTCACATCCCCCTCACCCCGGCTGGAATGGCTCTGCCGCCTTTTCTGTTCCTCCATCTTTTGATGCATATCCTTTATTTTTTTGTCTAAAATAAGCGGAAGGACGTACCGTGTAAAAAGGCGAATCGCATAATAGATAAGCACGATAATGACAAGTGTACGAATAAAACCAACGATGTATATAAGTATGAAAAGATTCATATTTTGTAATGTTATTGTGTATCAAATAATAAATTCATTCCAAAGTGCAAATTTAAATGTTTTGAGGCAGATGGTTGAACAATTCCCAAAATATTATGGGAAGCAAAAAAAAGCTGTGCTTTTTTCCCTGTATAACTCACGCCCAGTCCGGGATGTATAGCAGAAAAACCGGCAAGCGATAAACTTCCGGCGAGAGAAAGTTTTTGGCGAATTCGGGTCTGTAAAAATGCAGAAAACAGATTCCGTCCCTGGTTTTGAAAGTAGACAAAACGGTTATTCACACCCCCACTCAGGGCCGGGGAAAAACGGTATTTCGCTGAGACCTGGATTTGAAGGGGTAAACCGGTAATGGTCCGGCCAAAGGCTTCATTTACATCCATAAGATACGATGCCGAATCGCCAAAAGCTCTTAATGCCTCACGCGGTTCCAGGTAATCATTCCCGTCTGAAGTATCTGATTGATAAAGGGTATTTTCTGAAAACCGGGCCGCCCCTTTGAAAACAGAGGAAAACGTATTATGGCGGTAAGAGGTAAAACCCAAATCCATCAGACTGAAATCCAATTCAATCCAATCACTGGGATGAAAAACAGCCCCGATATCAATGCCCACACCAAGGTTCCGGGGCTGAAAAAAATAATCTCCGGGAACTACATGTGCCGAAAACACAGAAGCCCCTGATTCAGAAAAATATTGATTTTCCAAAGGCCCGGACAAAATAAAGGATCCTTCAGGCCTCACCAGTAATTCTTCCTTTTCAGCATCGGTCTCCACTGAAAGCTGCAAATCGCGGGCATCAAAATACAATCTCCCGAAAAGAATTTTGGCCCGAAAGCCCAGGCTCAATCCTTCCCAAAGATTTTTGGAAAGTCCTGCCGCCAATTCACGGTAATTCTGAAAATGAAAGGAAGCCGTACCCAAAACCTCATCCGAACCATAAAATTTCCGGGTGCCGTCGCGAATAAGCCGGACGAGTCCGCGGTCAAAAACAGCGGTGGTAAAAAGGCGCTCTGAAACCGAAAAATGAAATGTAAATTCTTCATATCCCCAACTGGCATTAAAAAGGTTAATGCTGGCTGAAGCGCGGGTATCCCCAACAGGATCGAGTGCGTCATAAAAACGTTGAAAACTGTAATGAAATCCTTCCGAAAAAAGGGTGTTAAGAGGAACACTTGAATGCCAGTCGCCTGATATCCCCGACAAAAAAGGAACGCCTATAACCAGGTGGCCGGTTTTGTTTTGGTGGGCCGGATTAAAAACCGAAGCAGAGAAAACTTCGGGTAGCAAAAAATCCCCTCCTTTTTCCTGGGCGCCAATTCCATAGCTGACCATCCCTGCAAAAACGATCAGCAAGCTCGATTTTTGAATCCCCTTTAAAATCATTGCCTTGATTTATTTTCCACAAAAATAATGTTTCTTGTGGAAAAAGTACTTACGGGGAATAAAGGGGCTCTTGTTGCCAGACAAGAAAAATATTACCGCCCGGTGACATCACCTCCGCTAGAGGTTTCAATTTCCTTTAATTCCGGATTGCCATAATAAGTTACATCACCCCCGCTGCTGGCGCGGGCTGCCAATTCGTCCGTCACTGTCAGGGAAATATCGGAACCACTGCTGGCTTTCACATGACCGACAGCAACTTCCAGTTGACGACCATTGATATCACTGCCGCTGCTGGCATGGGCTCTGAAAGTTTTGGCCCTTCCCCTGATTTTCACATCCGAGCCGCTGCTGGCTTGCAGTGAAATATCCCTGAAAATGACCTCGACTTCCATATCACTGCCACTGCTGGCATCCAATTCAAGTTGATCTCCTTTGAGGGTATTCTCCGATTTGACATCAGCACCGGAAGAGACAACGATTCCCCTCAATTCGGTCACAGTCACAAAAACTTGCTTTGGTTTCGATCCCTTTCCCCAATTAAAAAAATTAAAAAAACCGGAATTATCCATAGTAACCTGCAGAGTCCCATTTCTGACTTCGGTCTTTACATCGTCAATAATGTCCTCATCAGCAACTACCTTTACTTCCTGCCGGTTCCCCATGGAAATAAACAAATCGATTCCGGCAGAAACCTCCACTTTGTTAAATTTTTCCAGACTCCGAATCTCAGTTTGGTCCTGCCCCCCGGCAAAAACAGCCAAATTCACTATCAATAAAAGGATCAGTAAAAAAGAAAATGTACGTTTTGCGCGTTTCATAGCTTTCAAATATTTTTAGTTTACTTTGAAAAGACGCCTGAAATTAGAGATGGTTACAGGAATCCACCCCTTTTTTTCGTTCAACGGCTCTCTTTTTTCGGTAAATAGGATGAAAAACAGCAAATTCATTTTTGAACCTGCAGTTGCAGGGTATAATGAGTAAATGACAAAACCAGCAACTGTCATTGGAAGGCTGGAATTATTTGGTTTTTTGAGTTTAAAATGAAAATGGTGCTAAAGCCGGATCCGGGTCGTGATTCCAGTCCGTCAGCTAAAGCAGACGGGAATAGGATGTTCACCTCTTTTGATTAGGCATAATGCGTATGATCACAAAATCGAATTCTGGTGTCATTTCGACGAGCTTGCGAGGAGAAATCTGTTGTTTTAACGTGAGATTTCTCCTCCTTCGTCGTCGAAATGACACCAGAATGCTATCCCCTGATTGTTCTCAATATGAACGACCTATATTACAAAACGGGAACGAATTATCCCCTCCCCTGCCACCGGGGTGCCGGGGCATTCCTTCTTTCCCCCCTGAATGCAGGACTTCTCCTTTGATGGAAACGATTTTTCCGCTGATCAAAACGCAATAATTGTTCTTCTGTTAGCAGTGAGCGTATCTCCTGTTGCTGACGCACCTGGATCTTGGCAATTTCACTCCGGAGGCCCGAAATTTCTTCTATATTGGCATCAATGGCTTTCATATCTGCCTCCCGGGCTGTAGTGAGGGTTTTCTGCCGGGCCATTAACTCACGTAAATTATTTCTGAGCGGTTGAACCTGCCGGGCTGTTTCAATCCGGATTTCTTTAACAGCTTCCCTTTGTTCTTGTGTAAAAAACGGTTCGCGGTCAACTTCCGCACGGAAATTCCGTTTCATGAATATTTCCCCCCTTTGAGAACGCAAATTCTTATCACCTGGCCGTTGAGCCAAAGCTGAGAAGGAGATAAAAAAAGCAACGATCAATAAAATACTTCCAATTTTTGTTTTCATAATTCACTTATTTTTAATGCAACAATGCTATTTCGGTTTTTTGGACTGCAAAAAAATGGAAGCGTTTAACGCATGTGCAGGTTGTTTAATATATTTTAACGGAATCCAACAAAAGGTATGATTATTGATATCGGGTAATATTATTAATTTTGTGGGTTCAAAGAATATTTATCTGTTTGGAATTCATACAGATTTAAAAGGAGAAAAATAATGAATTGGAAAAAAATTTGGATAGGGACGATGATTGTTGTGGTTGCCGGGCTGGGGTTTTACAGCTTTAACCGCGACGACAAAAATTTTGAGATTGCCAAGAATCTGGAAATCTATTACAGTCTTTTCAGGGAACTCAATATGTTTTATGTAGATGAAGTAAACCCAAATAAGCTGGTTAAAACAAGCATTGACGAAATGCTTGGCTCGCTCGATCCTTACACAACGTATATAACAGAAAACCAGATGGAGGATTTCCGTTTTATGACTACCGGGGAATATGCGGGAATTGGTGCCGTCATTAGCAAACACAAGGATGATATTGTGATTGCCGAGCCTTATGAAGGGTTCCCGGCCCAAAAATTCGGGTTAAAAGCCGGCGACGTCATATTGGAAGTGGAAGAAAAACCCACGGAGAAAATGAGTGTTGAAGACGTGAGCAACCTGTTGAAAGGACCAGCTAAAAAGCCCGTCAGCATAAAAATTCAGCGCCCCGGTGAAAAAAAACCACTCGAATTTGACGTGGTACGCGAAAAAATAAACATCGATGCCGTTCCTTACTATGGCATTCTGGAAAATGATATTGCCTATATCCGGCTCTCCAACTTTACAGCCAACTGCAGCGAGGAGGTAAAAAAGGCCTTCCTCGAACTGAAAAAAGAGGATCCCCAGGGCCTCATTCTGGATATGCGGAGCAATCCCGGTGGATTACTGCAAGAATCGGTGAAAATTGCGAACTTCTTTGTTCCCAAAGGATCTGAGATTGTAAGCACCAAAGGGAAAGTCAAACAATGGGACAAAACATATACCGCGACGTCAGCTCCTCTCGACACGACCATTCGTTTAGCTGTCCTTACCAACCGCAGTTCGGCTTCTGCCTCCGAAATTGTGGCAGGTGCTATGCAGGACCTCGACAGGGGGATTGTCATTGGCGGACGAACATTCGGGAAAGGATTGGTCCAAACCACCCGTGACCTGAGTTACAACACCAAACTGAAAGTGACCACAGCCAAATATTACATCCCCAGCGGAAGATGCATTCAGGCCCTGGATTATTCACATCGGAATGAAGACGGCAGTGTGGGCAATGTCCCCGATTCGCTTATTTCGGAGTTCACCACCAAAAATGGACGTATCGTTTATGATGGCGGGGGCATTATCCCGGATATTGTAATGGACTCCGACAGACTGGGAAAACTGAGTTCTGTATTGATCCGGAATTTTTTGATTTTTGATTTTGCTACCCGGTTTGCCAACGAAACAGCATCCATTGATCCACCCGAAAAGTTTGAAATAACCGATGATATTTATACTCAGTTCACGGCTTATATCAAAGAAAAAGATTTTGATTACGATTCTGAATCACAACAGCTCCTGGAAGATTTAATCGAAACTGCCAAAAAAGAAAAATATTATGAACTGGCTTCCGGTGAATTCCAAAAAATAAAAGAAAGTCTGGAACCACACCTGAACAAAGACCTGGATGTATTCAGAGAAGAAATCCAAAGCCTTTTGGAAAATGAAATTGTCTCGCGGTTCTATTACCAAAAAGGAGCAATTCGCTCTTCAATTGGAGAGGACAAGGTCATTCAGAAGGCAGTTGACGAACTTCATTCTCCCTTGGCTTACCAGGAATATTTCAAACCCGGAACGGTCATCTCCCTGAATGAATAGTATTAACCGGAAGCAGGGTTACCATGCCCTCCCAAAAAAGCAGGAGTTTATGAACTCTTGCTTTTTTTATGTTTCAGCCTGAAAAGGATTTTTATTATATTGTAGCTGAAAACCGAAGTGCTCCTTATGAACATGGAAGAATTAATCAATTACGAACTTTTAAAAACCGAACATGTTGACATCACGGTTTACAGTGTGCTTATTGTCCTCATAGTTCTAATCGCCACCTTTATCGGACTGCGCATTATCCGGGGGTTTTTCAAAAGATTTATCAAAAAACATGAAACCGAAAGACGGTCTTACTGGTCTGTTTACCTGATTCTGCGCTATGTTATCTGGGTTGTTGTTATTGTTTTGCTCCTTGAAACTTCGGGAGTTAAGGTTTCTGTGCTACTGGCCAGTATCACAGCTCTTTTGGTAGGGGTTGGTTTTGGTATCCAGCAGCTTTTCAGCGACCTTGCCTCGGGGATTGTCCTAATCGTGGAACGGAACCTCCAAATCAACGACATCATCCAACTCGAAGATGATACGGTAGGGAAAGTCATCCATATCGGATTGAGGACATCAAAGCTAAAAACCCGGGATGATGTGATCCTGGTCGTTCCCAACTCCAAATTTGTGAACGATACCATCATCAACTGGAGCCAGATGGATTACAATACCCGTTTTTCTGTGGAGGTTGGCGTCGCCTATGGTTCCGATACCAAACTGGTTTCAAATATCCTTTTCAACTGTGCCATCCGGAACAAAAATATTTCCACCCTGCCCAAACCTTTTGTGCGATTCAATGATTTCGGCGACTCTTCCCTCGATTTCCAGGTCTTTTTCTGGGTGAAAGAGCCCTTCCTGGTGGAGAACACAAAAAGTGAATTACGGTATGCCATTGACGATGAATTTCGGAAAAACGGGGTTCAGATTCCCTTCCCGCAGCGTGATGTCCATATCAAATCTAACCCCCAGTAACCCTTTATCTTAAAATTAAAAGTATGCAATATCTCAAAAGCTCCCAAAACACGCATCCTCCTTGAAAACAAAGAACCCCTCCAAAAAGATTTTTTTGCTGATATTTCAGAAAAGAAAAAAAATAAATAAGTTTAATCCAATAATCAGGCCTATAGTTGTTAAACAACAAATAACAAAGAACCATGAGAATTTACTTTGCAGGTTCCAT